>JAEWWF010000343.1 GCA_023396465.1 Pseudomonadota bacterium | reverse complement strand
GCTGGCAGAAGGCGCGGCGTTCAAAGGCGAGGCCCTGGTCCAGCCCGACCTCGAAGGCCGTCAGCACCGCCTCCTTGGCCAGCCGTATCGCCAGCGGCGGCTTGGCGGCGATGGCGGCGGCCAGGGCGACGGCGCGCTCGACGGTCAGTTCCGGCGGGCAGATCTCGCTCACCAGCCCACGGGCGAGGGCGGTGCGGGCGTCCAGGAAGGTGCCGGACAGCACCAGCCGCATGACGTCGGACTTGCCGAGGGCGTGGGTGAGCCGCTGGGTGCCGCCGGCGCCGGGGATGATGCCGAGGTTGACCTCCGGCTGGCCGAACTGGGCCGTTTCGCCGGCGATCAGCACGTCGCAGTGCATGGCCAGTTCGTTGCCGCCGCCCAGGCAGAAGCCGTTGACGGCGCCGATCAGCGGTTTGGGGAACTGACGGATGGCCTGCCACAGCGCCGGGCGGGCATCGGTGAGGATGGAGACGGCATCATGCGCCGCCAGTTCGCCGATATCTGCCCCGGCGGCGAACACCCGCTCGCCGCCGGTCAGCACCACGGCGCGCACGGCGTCGTCGTCGGCGGCGGCCGTCAGGGCGGCCGCGATCTCGCGCAGGGTCTGGGTGCGCAGGGCGTTGCGGGCCTGCGGGCGATGCAGTGTGAGTTGCAGCACGAACGGTGCCGGCTGACTGAGCCGGATGTCCTCGCAAGCGGACTCCGCCCGTGCCTCGCCCGTGGGGGCCAGAGGCATGGTCACCGTGTTCCTCCCATCCGGTCGGTTTATCCGACCTTGACGCCCGGCTATTGCGCAGCGGTGGCGGCCCGAAGGCGGCCGGCTGCGGCATCAGGGTCGCTTTTTAATGATACAAAATCGTCTCATCGCGTCTAAAATTTGTAAACCTTTTTTATCCGCCATCATGGCGCCCGAACGGATGAGGGGTGGAAGACGCCTCCTGCTCCGGCGGAAAGCCGTGGTGGAAGAAGAGGGAGTGGTATCATGGCACCGCTGTCTTGTCGCCCGGCAACGGATTGCGCCGCTAGCCCGCCGGACTGGACAGGTCGTGGTGCGTTCGATACGGAATTAGACATCTGGAATAAGTTTTGGTATCACGAAAACCTGATCCCGGCGGTTGGAGAAACGGCGGCCGCGCCGGTCCGTCGATAGGAAACCCCGCCGCCACGGCCGCGTTCCGCCGGCCCGACAGCAGCAAGAGCGCCCACCACGGCGCCGCATCCACCAAGGGAGGTCCCCCATGACCATGATGTTCGGCGCCGCCGCGGCGCTGGTCGCCAAGCACAAGCCGACGCTGGAAAAGGCCGCCGTGGCGGCGCGGGCGCGCGGCTACTGGTCGCTCTACCCCGAGCACCTGAAGGCCTATGGTGAGACGGCCCGGGAGGATGGAGAGGCCGCCTTCCGCGCCCATCTCGGCAAGCCCTTCGCCCTTGACGTGCCCGGCGCGGCGGGCACCGTCGGCGACGAGGCCGGCGCTTTCGGCGTCGACCTGGGCATCACCTACCCAAAGCCGGACATCGACGCCGTGCTCGCCGCCGCCGGGGCCGCCCTGCCGGCATGGCGTCGCGCCAGCCCCGACGAGCGGGCGGCGGTCTGCGTCGAGATCCTGGAGCGCCTCAACCGCCGCACGCCGGAACTGACCTTCGCCGTCATGCACACCACCGGGCAGGCCTTCATGATGGCCTTCCAGGCCGGCGGGCCGCATGCCCAGGACCGCGGGCTGGAGGCGGTGACCTACGGCTGGATGGCGCAGACCCAGGTGCCAGCCGGCGAGGTGACGTGGGAGAAGCCGCAGGGGAAAAACCCGCCGCTGGTGATGAAGAAGCGCTGGCACGTCAGCCCGCGCGGCGTCGCGGTGGTCATCGGCTGCGCCACCTTCCCGACCTGGAACGGCTACCCCGGCCTGTTCGCCAGCCTGGTGACCGGCAACCCGGTGGTGGTCAAGCCGCACCCGCAGGCGGTGCTGCCGCTCGCCATTTCCGTCGCGGTGGCGCGCGAGGTGCTGGCGGAGGCCGGTTTCGACCCCAATCTGGTGATCCTGGCGGCCGATTCGGCGGCCGAGCCCATCGCCAGGGACCTCTGCACCCGGCCGCAGGTGAAGATCATCGACTTCACCGGCTCCACCGCCTTCGGCGACTGGCTGGAGCAGACCTGCCGGCAGGCGCAGGTTTATACTGAGAAGGCGGGCGTGAACTTCGTCGTCATCGACTCCACCGACGACTTCAAGGGCATGGTCCGCAACATGGCCTTCACGCTGTCGCTCTACAGCGGCCAGATGTGCACCACCACCCAGAACATCTTCATCCCCAAGGACGGCATCGACACCGAGGACGGCCGCAAGTCCTTCGACGAGGTGGCGCAGGCGCTCGCCGCCGGGGTGGACAAGTTCCTGTCCGACCCCGCCCGCGCGGTGGAGGTGCTGGGCGCGGTGCAGAACCCGGCCACCGCCGCCCGCATTGACGAGGCGCGCGGCCTCGGCACCGTGCTGCTGGACAGCCGCAGCGTCGATCACCCCACCCTGCCCGGGGCGCGGGTACGCACGCCGCTGCTGCTGGCGGTGGACAAGGCAGCGGCGGAAACCTATTGCCGCGAGTGCTTCGGCCCGGTGTCCTTCGTCATCGCCTGCGACGACACCGCCGACTGCCTCGCCACCGCCCGCCGCACCGCCATGGAGCACGGCGCCATCACCGCCGGGCTCTACAGCACCCGGCCGGAGGTGGTGGAGGCGGCGGTGGAGGCCTG
>JAEWWF010000330.1 GCA_023396465.1 Pseudomonadota bacterium | reverse complement strand
CGGCCTGCTGGAGACGGCGGATGGCGCGGAAAATAGCGAGCGAATAGGTATCGGCAGCGGTCTTATTACTTTCAACCATAATAAATTCTTCGTTAAGGGTCCTGATAGGCCCGGAAAATTCGTATAGAACTCCTTCCAACTGTAACGGTCCTCTGTTAGGTAAGTCATGTACCCGGAAGGGGTACGCAACCCACTTCCCCAACGGAGAACCGGTAAGGAATATGTGCGGCATATCAGGAGAGTTTCGTTTCGACAACCAGGCAGCCGACCTCGCAGCGGTCGAACGCATCACCCACCACCTGGCCCCTCGCGGCCCCGACGCCTGGGGCTTCCACGCCCAGGGTCCGATCGCCCTCGGACATCGACGGCTGAAGATCATGGACCTGGCGGAAGCTTCCGGCCAACCGATGATCGATCCCGATCTCGGCCTGGCCATGGTGTTCAATGGCGCCATCTACAACTACCCCGAACTGCGTGGCGAACTGGAAAGCCTTGGCTATCGGTTCTTCTCCGGCGGCGACACCGAAGTTCTCTTGAAGGGGTACCATGCCTGGGGCGCCGATTTATTGCCCCGGCTCAATGGGATGTTCGCCTTCGCCGTCTGGGAGCGCGATCGCCAGCGGCTGTTCCTGGCCCGTGACCGACTCGGCATCAAGCCGCTCTACTACAGCCTCGACCGCTCGCGCCTACGCTTCGCCTCGAGCCTGCCGGCCCTGCTCAAGGGCGGCGACATCGCCAGCGACCTCGATCCGCAGGCGCTGAATTTCTACCTCAACTTCCACGCCGTGGTTCCCGCCCCGCACACCTTGCTGGAGGGCGTGAAGAAGCTGCCGCCGGCGACCTGGATGAGCGTCGACCTCGACGGCAGCTGCGAGCAGCGCACCTGGTGGACGCTGGACTACGGCCCACGCCCGGACGAGCGCGAGCTGACGCTCGACGACTGGCAGGAGCGCGTCCTCGACGGCCTCCGCGAAGCGGTGGCGATCCGCCAGCGCGCCGCCCGCGAGGTCGGCGTGCTGCTCTCCGGCGGGGTCGATTCGAGCCTGCTGGTGGGCCTGCTGCACGAAGCCGGGGTGGACAACCTGCTGACCTTCTCCATCGGCTTCGAGGATGCCGGCGGCGAGCGCGGCGACGAGTTCCAGTATTCCGACCTGATCGCCGAGCGCTATCACACCCGCCACCATCGCCTGCGCATCGGCGAGCACGAAGTGATCGAGCAGTTGCCGGCGGCCTTCCGCGCCATGAGCGAGCCGATGGTCAGCCACGACTGCATCGCCTTCTACCTGCTCGCGCGGGAAGTCTCGAAGCACTGCAAGGTGGTGCAGAGCGGCCAGGGCGCCGACGAGCTGTTCGCCGGCTACCACTGGTATCCGAAGGTGGATGGCGCCGACGACGCCTTCGCCGCGTACCGCGCGGCGTTCTTCGACCGCGACCACGAGGAATACCTGGCCACCGTCGGCGAGCGCTTCCGCGTCGAGGACGTCGCCGGGCGCTTCGTCCGCGACCACTTCGCCAGCCCCGGCGCCGAGGCCGCGGTGGATAAGGCGCTGCGCCTGGATAGCACGATCATGCTGGTCGACGACCCGGTCAAGCGGGTCGACAACATGACCATGGCCTGGGGCCTGGAAGCCCGCGTGCCCTTCCTCGACCATGAACTGGTGGAACTGGCCGGCCGCATTCCCGCCGAGCACAAGGTCCGCGACGGCGGCAAGTGGGTGCTGAAGGAAGCGGCGCGCAAGATCATCCCGTCGGCGGTGATCGACCGCCCCAAGGGCTACTTCCCGGTGCCGGCACTCAAGTACATCGAAGGGCCGTACCTGGAGTTCGTGCGCGACCACCTGACCGGTGACGCCGCCCGCTCCCGCGGGCTGTTCAACCCGGACTACGTCGACACCCTGCTGGCGGCGCCCAAGGACCACATCACGCCCCTGCGCGGGTCGAAGCTGTGGCAGGTGGCGCTGCTGGAGATGTGGTTGCAGACCCACGGCCTGTGATGACCGCCGCCGCCCGCTCCGCCGCCGCCCGTTCCGCGCAGAAGGTCTGATCCGCCCATGGCCCGCAAGCAGTCGTCGCCGCCGCAGAACCACCGCCTAGACCGTTTCAGCTCGCCGTCGCTCAAGAACTGGGGCGCCATGCCGAAGAACCCCGCCGCCCAGGCCATGGAGCGCGACGTGGTGGTGGAATGCGGCTGGGGCCGCCTGATCTTCGCCCAGACCTTCGAGGACCCCCGCAAGGTGGCCGATGTGCTGCGCCAGGAACGCCCCGGCCAGCGCGACATCGCCTTCTACCTGCGCGACCCGCATGTGGCGCTGGCCCATGCGCCGCAGGAGCTGTTCCTCGACCCCAGCCACACCTTCCGTCTGTGGCTCGACCGCTATCGCCCGCCGCGCCGCCGGCCGGCCGGCTTTCACGTCCGCCTGATCCAGACCCCGGCGGAGGCGGAGCAGGTCAACCGCATCTACGTCAGCCGCCGCATGGTGCCCTTCCGCGAGGACTTTCTGTGGGCCAACCGCAACTCGCGGGTGCTGACCGTGCTGGTGGCGGTGGAGGACGCCAGCGGCCGGGTGATCGGCGTCACCACCGGCGTCGACCACTCCCGCGCCTTCACCGATCCCGACAACGGATCGTCCCTGTGGGCGCTGGCGGTGGACAGCCAGACCGCCCTGCCCGGCATCGGCGAGGCGCTGGTGCGCCAGCTGGCGGAGCACTACCAGGCGCGCGGGCGGGCGTTCATGGACCTGTCGGTCATGCATACCAACGACAGCGCCATCCGCCTCTACTCCAAGCTGGGGTTCGAGCGGGTGCCGGTGTTCACCCTCAAGAACAAGAACTCCATCAACGAGCGTCTGTTCATCGGCCCGGAGCCGGAGGCCAACCTCAACCCCTACGCCCGCATCATTGTTGATGAAGCGCGCCGCCGTGGCATCGGGGTGGAGGTGATCGACGAGGAAGCCAACTACGTCGCCCTCACCTTCGGCGGCCGCTCCATCATCTGCCGCGAGAGCCTGAGCGAGCTGACCTCGGCCGTCGCCCTGTCGCGCTGCGACGACAAGGCGGTGACCCGCCGCCTGCTGGCCCGCGCCGGCCTGCGGGTACCCAAGCAGCGCCGCGCCGGCAGCGCCGACGACAATGCCGAGTTCCTCGCCTCCTGCGGCCGCATCGTGGTCAAGCCGGCGCGCGGCGAGCAGGGCCAGGGCATTTCCGTCGACATCCGCGACGAAGCCGCCATGGCCGCCGCCATCAAGGCCGCCCGCCGCGTCTGCGACACCGTGCTGCTGGAGGAATTCTGCGAGGGCGAGGATCTGCGCATCATCGTCATCGACAGCAAGGTGGTGGCCGGCGCCGTGCGCAAGCCGGCCTGCATCGTCGGCAACGGCCGCAACACGGTGCGCGAGCTGATCGAGGCGCAAAGCCGCCGCCGCGCCGCCGCCACCGGCGGCGAAAGCCGCATTCCGCTCGATGCCGAGACCGAGCGCTGCCTCGGCCTGGAGGGCATCGGCTGGGACGACGTGCCGACGGACGGCCGCCAGATCAACGTCCGCAAGACCGCCAACCTGCACACCGGCGGCACCATCCACGACGTCACCGACCGCCTGCACCACACCCTGGTGGAAGCCGCCGTGCTGGCGGCGCGGGCGCTGGACATCCCGGTGGTCGGGTTCGACTTCCTGGTGCCCGATGTCAGCGGCCCGGACTACGTCATCATCGAGGCCAACGAGCGCCCCGGCCTCGCCAACCATGAGCCGCAGCCGACGGCGGAGCGTTTCATCGACCTGCTGTTCCCGCAGACCCGCTTCGCCTCCCTCGGCGACCGCAGCGACCACCGACCAGGAGGAGCCTGAGCCTTGCGACGCCTGGACGTCGATACCGACTATCTGCAGCGGGTGCTGCTGCGCCTGCTCAACACGCCCTCGCCCACCGGCATGACCGACCTGATCGTGCATGTGGTGTGCGAGGAACTGGAAGCCCTCGGCATTCCTTACGAACTGACGCGCCGGGGGGCCATCCGCGCCAACCTGTCGGGCACCCGCTACAGCCCCGACCGCGCCATCATCGGCCACATCGACACCCTTGGCGCCATCGTCAAGCGGCTGAAGGACAACGGCCGGGTGTCCATGGCGATGATCGGCCACTGGTCGGCCCGCTTCGCGGAAGGAGCGCGCTGCACCCTCTACTGCGACGACGGCAAGACCTTTCGCGGCACCATCCTGCCGCTGAAGGCGTCCGGCCACGTCTACAACGAGGAAATCGACACCCAGCCGTCATGCTGGGAAAACCTGGAAGTGCGCATCGACGAGGTCTGCCACAGCCTGAAGGACCTGCACTCCCTCGGCATCAACGTCGGCGACCATGTTTCCATCGACGCGGCACCGGAGATCACCGCCAACGGCTTCATCAACTCCCGCCATCTGGACGACAAGGCCGGCGTCGCCGCCATCCTGGCCGCCGCCAAGGCGGTGAAGGACGAGGGCGTGGAGCTGCCGGTGGACTGCCACCTGCTGTTCACCATCTCCGAGGAAGTGGGCGTCGGCGCCTCGCACGTCCTGCATGGCGACGTGGCGGAGATGGTGTCGGTGGACAACGGCACCATCGCGCCGCTGCAAAACACCAGCGAATACGGCGCCACCATCACCATGCAGGACATGTCCGGGCCGTTCGACTGGCACCTGACCCGGCGCCTGATCGACCTGTGCCGAGACTTCGACATCGAGCACACGCGCGACGTCTTCCGCTACTACCGCTCCGATGCCGCCTCGGCGCTGGAGGCCGGCAACGACATCCGCACGGCGCTGGTGTGCTTCGCCGTCGACGGCAGCCACGGTTGGGAACGCACCCACATCCGCAGCCTGGAGTCGGTGGCGACGCTGCTGTCGCTGTACATGCAGAGCGATCCGGCCTTCAGGCGCGACCGCAAGGCCATCGGCCCCAAGGCCGACTTCCCGAAACAGCAGATGCAGTACGACACCGGGGCGGAGTAGAGTTGCGGCCATGACGACCGAACGGGACAACATGCTGGCCGGCCGGCCCTACCGCGCCGGCGACCCCGAACTGGTGGCGATGCGCCGGCAGACGCAGCTGCTGCTGAAGGAATACAACACCACCACCCTCGCCGACGGCCGCCAGCGCCGCGCCATCCTGGCCGACCTGCTGGGGGCCTGCGGCGACGAGGTGGCCATCCGGGCGCCGTTCCACTGCGACTACGGCGCCCACATCCGCATCGGCAGCGGCGTGTTCCTCAACTTCGGCTGCGTGCTGCTGGACGTCTGCCCCATCACCATCGGCGACGGCACCCAGATCGGCCCGCAGGTGCAGATCTACGCCGCCGACCACCCCCGCGACCCGGACCAGCGCCGCCAGGGGCTGGAACTGGGGCAGCCGGTGACCATCGGCCGCAACGTGTGGATCGGCGGCCTCGCCATCCTGCTGCCGGGGGTGACGGTGGGCGACGACGCCATCATCGGCGCCGGGGCGGTGGTGACGACGGATGTTCCGGCCGGCGCCACCGTCGCCGGCAATCCGGCGCGGCGGATCGGGGCCCCTCAGCCCTGAGAGACGGCGGCCTGCTCGGCGGCGAACTGCAAGTGATAGAGGCGGGCATAGGCGCCCTCGCGCGCCAGCAGTTCGGCGTGGGTGCCGCTCTCGATCACCCGACCGTGGTCGATGACGTGGATCAGGTCGGCATTGACCACCGTCGACAGCCGGTGGGCGATGACCAGGGTGGTGCGGCCCTTCATCAGCTCGTCCAGCGCCTGCTGCACCTGCCGCTCGCTTTCGGTGTCGAGCGCGCTGGTGGCCTCGTCCAGCAGCAGGATGGGGGCGTTCTTCAGCATGGCGCGGGCGATGGCGAGGCGCTGCCGCTGGCCGCCGGACAGCTTCAGGCCGCGCTCGCCGACGATGGTGTCGTAGCCGTGCGGCAGGCGCGCTATGAACTCGTGGGCGGCGGCGTGGCGGGCGGCGGCCTCGATCTCGTCGCGGCCGGCGCCGGGGCGGCCGTAGGCGATGTTGTTGGCGACCGAGTCGTCGAACAGCACCACCTCCTGGCTCACCAGCGCCACGGCATCGCGCAGGGAGGCGAGCGTCACGTCGCGCACGTCGCTGCCGTCGACCAGCACCCGCCCGGCGGTGACGTCGTAGAACCGCGGGATCAGGTTCATCACCGTCGACTTGCCGGCCCCCGACGGACCAACCAGCGCCACCGTGCGACCGGCCGGCACCTCCAGGCTGAGGTCGCGCAGGGCCGGGCGGTCGTCTTCATCGGCGGCGTCGTAGCGGAAGGTGACGCCCTCCAGCCGCACCGCCCCGCCGGACAGCATCAGCGGTGCCGCGCCGGGGCGGTCGGCGATGGTCGGGCGGGTGTCGAGCACGTCGAACAGCCGCTGCGCCGCCGCCAGCCCTTCCTGCACGGTGGCGTTGAGGCGGGCGAGCGACTTCATGGGCTGGTAGGCCATCATCAGCGCGGTGATGAAGGAGAAAAAGGCGCCGGTGGTGGTCACGCCCTCGATGACGCGATAGCCGCCGTAGACGATCACCACCGTCACCGCCATGCCGCCGAGCGTCTCCATCACCGGGCTGGAGGCGGCGCGGGTCAGGGCGGCCTTCTGGGTCAGGCGGTAGACCTCTTCGGTCAGGTGGGCCACCCGCTCCCGCTCGGTCCGCTCCATGCGGTAGGCCTTGACCATGCGGATGCCGGCGAAGGACTGCTCCAGGATGGTGTTGAACAGGCCCATCTGCTCCTGGGTGTTCACCGACACCTTGCGCATGCGGCGGCCCAGGCGGGCGATGGGGTAGATGGCGATGGGGAAGACGAAGAAGGCCACCGTCGCCAGCAGCCAGTCCTGGTAGAACATCACCGCCACCAGGGCGACCGCCGTCAGCGCGTCCTTGCCGAAGCCGGTGATGGCGTTGGAGACCGCCGCCCGCAGCATGTTGACGTCGACCAGGAAGCGCGACACCAGCGAGCCGGTCTTGTGGCGCTGGAAGAAGGCGACATCCATCACCGTCAGATGGGCATAAAGGCGGTTCTGAAGGTCGGCGATCACCCGCAGGCCGACATGGCTCATCAGGCCGGACTGGGCGTAATCGGCCATGCCCTTGATGGCGAAGGTGGCCAGCACCGCCAGCGCCACCGGCCACAGCATGGATTGGTTCTTGGCGGTGAACACCTTGTCCACCACCGGCTCCATCAGCCAGGCGGTGAGGCCCTGCATGGAAGCGGCGACGCCCATGCACAGCACGGCCAGCGCGATGCGCCCGGCATAGGGCCGCACGGCCTCGCGCAACAGACGACCGAACAGGGCACGGGTGGAATACTTGTTGTCAGACGCCAAGGCGGGTTCCAGACGATGGCCGCGACGGCCCGTTTCTTACCGCCTTCCGCCGCGCCGGTAAACCGTTTCCCACCTGGGCCCGGCCTACAGCGTATAACACAGACACCAGAAATGCGCCCCCAGGTCGAGCTTGACCCGTTGCGCGTCGGGGGCGATGTCCCGCAGCCGGCGGCGTACCGCCGCCTCCCCGGCCCCGCCACCCGCCCCGCGTTCGTCCACCAGCACCACCTGAGCGCCGGGGCCGAGACGGCGATGCAGCGCCGCCAGCACGGCCGCCGCCTCCGGCTCGCCAAGGCCCGAGGTCAGCAGCGCCGCGAAACCGGCATCGCAAGCCCCGGGCAGCCGCTCCACCGCCATCAGGTCGGCGGCGACGAAGCGGACCCGCCCGGCGGGATAGCGCCCGGCGGCGGCGGCGCGCACCAGGTCGGCGTCGTCATCCATCGCCAGGACCGACTGCCCCGCCTCGGCCAATTGGCGGGTCCACCAGCCGACGCCGCAAGCCAGTTCAAGGATGCCGCGTCCGGCCAGCAGCCCTTGCACCCGCCCGACCAGGTGGCGCAGTTCCTGGTGCAATTCGGCGCGGGCGGCCGCTTCCTGCATCCGCGAGACCCGGCGGCGGGCGGCGGTCAGGGCGGATGGCGCCGCCGGGGGCAGCGGCGGCGGTTGCCAGCCAGGGCTTGAATAAGGGTGGGGCACGGTTCCTCCGCGTGGTTATGAACCACTTGCCACCACTCTACCGACGTCACATGACAAGACCGTGACAGCGCCTTGAAACTATGGCGAAGATCGGCGGAAACCCTCGACATTGCGGCCATGTTGTCGAGCCCACGAGGAAGGGCTTTACGCCCGCCGTCCGGCGCGACACAATCGCCGCCGCGACGGCACCGGGCCATCGTGTCGATAGTCCGGGCCATGGGATCTCGCGCCGGGGAGAGCGTTCGATGGATTACTCTGTCGTCACCCTGAACACCTGGAAGTGCGACGGCCTCTATCGCGACCGTCTGCGGCTGATGGCCGACGGCCTGCGCGCCCTCGGTCCCGATCTGGTGATGCTTCAGGAAGCCTTCGCCACCGAAGACTGCGACGAACCGGTGGATACCGCCCGCGCCCTCGCCGATGCGACCGGCATGCATGCCGTCCATCACCCCGGCCGCCGCAAGGAACGGCTGTTCGAGACGCGGACGGTGGTGTCCACCTCCGGCCTCGCCATCCTGTCGCGGCGGCCGATCCTGCGGCACGCGGTGATCGACCTGCCGACCGACCCCCGCGACGGCGAGCGCCACGCCCTCATCGCCGTCATCGCCGGCGACAGCCCCGATCGGCCGGTGGTGGCGGTGACCACCCACCTGTCCCACCTCGCCCGCGCCGACGCTTTGCGGCAGGCCCAGATGGACGCGGCCCTGGATGCGGTGGCGGCGTTGCCGGAAACGCCGGCCGTGGTCTTCCTCGGCGGCGACCTCAACAGCAGCGCCGACAGCGACCTGGTCACCACCCTCGGCCATCGCCACGGGCTGGAGGTGACCAACGCCTATCACGTCGGCGACCTCGACGTCAGCTTCCCCACCCTGGTCAGCGGCCTGCCGAAACGGGCGGCGACGCGGGACAAGTGCATCGACTTCATCTTCATGCTGACCGCCGCCCAGGCCGTCCCCAGCTACCGGCTGGTGACCACCGAGCGGGTGCTCGACAAGCCCGACCCGGAAACCAGCACCTACCCGAGCGATCACACCGGCGTGCGTGCCGTGTTCCGCCGCGTCGCCTGAGCGGTCAGCTCAGGCCGGCCCACGGCACCACACCGATCACCGGCCCGTGCAGGTGCAGCAGCGCGGCGTAGAGCAAAAGCCCGCCGGCCACCGGCACCCACCCCGGCCACGCCTCGCGCCAGCGGGCGCGGCCGGCGAGCGGCGCCGCCAGCGGCCAAAAGGAGGTGCGGGCGGTCAGCCGCCGCCAGTCTTCCACCCCCAGGTCCTTGCGCCTCTTGGCGTCCAGCCCGAAGGGTCCGGCGAGACTGAGCAGCAGCAGCAGGCCGAACAGGATCACCGACGCCAGATCCTCGTTGGCGATCAGGTGGCCGCCGGCCCACAGGATGAAAGCCCAGATGAGCGGATGGCGGGTGATCGCCGTCACTCCCGGCCGCGCCGGATCGAACCCCGCCGACCGCACCGCCACCGACAGCGGATTGGGCTGCGTCACCGCCGCCACGCCAAGAATGCAGGCGGCCGGCATCAGCACCAGCGGCACCCAGGCGGTGACGGCGGTGTAGTCCCACACCGGGATGTAGGGCGCCTGCGCATAGGCCCAGCCGACCCACACCAGCACCGCAAGACTCAGCACCGAATAGGCCGCCATGTAAGGGCCGGTGCCGACGGTGGCGATCAGCCGGCGGCGTAGAGGTCCGGCGGCGGGCAGGCTGTGGGTCAGCAGGAAGGCGGCAACGGCGAGCAAAAGCTGGGTCATGGCGAGTCCGTGACAAAGGGGGACGGCCGAACAACGCCCGACCACCGTGCCAGAACAGGGTGCGCCCAGCCTTGACCGCGATCAAGGGCCGCCGCGCGGGCCTTGCCCGGCACCGCCGCATCGGAGGGTAACACAGTGTAACGGCGTTATTTTCACCCTCCGCGCCGGACGCCCGAGGGGGTATCCTGACGGCATGACGACACTGCCCCCCGAACCCCTGCTATTGGTGGTCGACGACGACCACGACATCCGCGACCTGCTCGGCCGCTTCCTGGTCCGCCACGGCTTCCAGGTGGCCCTGGCAGCCGACGGGGTCGAGATGCGCGCCCGCATGGCGGAGGCCGCCCCCGATCTCATCATCCTTGATCTCATGCTGCCGGGGGAGGATGGGCTGACGCTGTGCCGCGCCTTGCGCGCCGCCGGGGAGCGCACACCCATCGTCATGCTGACCGCCATGGGCGAGGATGTCGACCGCATCGTCGGGCTGGAGCTGGGGGCCGACGACTATCTGCCCAAGCCCTTCAACCCGCGCGAACTGGTGGCCCGCATAAAGGCGGTGCTGCGCCGCGTCGGCGAGCGCCCGGCGGAAACACCGCCGCCCGGCGAAGGCACGGCGGCGGAGGGGGGAGTTTACCGTTTCGCCGGGTATACCCTCGATCCCGCCACCCGTGCCTGCACCACCCCCGACGGCGGGCCGCTGGAGCTGTCGGCGGGCGAATATGACATGCTGCTGGCCTTTCTGGAGCACCCGCGCCGGGTGCTGTCGCGTGACCAGTTGCTCGACCTGGCGCGCGGCCGCACCGCCATTCCCTTCGACCGCAGCGTCGACATCCAGGTCAGCCGCCTGCGGCGCAAGATCGAGCCCGACCCCAAGACCCCCACCCTCATCAAGACGGTGCGCGGCGGCGGCTATCTGTTCACCCCGGAGGTCGAGCGGCCATGACCGCCCCCTCTCCCGTCCCTTCCAAGAGCGCCCGTCGCCGCCTGTGGCTGTGGCCCGACGGCATCACCGGCTGGTTCGTCCTGGTGCTGGCGGCGGTGTTGATTGTCTCGCATGTGGCGATGATGGCGCTTTATGCCATCAACCGCGCCGAGGCGCTGGAAGAAGCTGGGCTGCGACAGGCCGCCGACCGCCTCGCCGCCGCCGCCGAGACCATGGCCGCCGCACCGTCGGAAGCGCGGCGGGAGGTGGCGCGGGCCATGGGCGGACGCGGATTCCGCCTGCTGCTGTCGCCACAGCCATTCGTGCAGTCCCGCACCCTGGGGCCGCTGGAGCGCATCATGACGGCCCTGCTGGCCGAGCGCCTCCCCGAGGGCAGCATCACCGTCGTCGGACGGCTGGACCCCGGCCAGCCACCACCCGGCGGGCCGGGGTTTGGTGGCGGTGGCCCCATGCACGGCCGCATGAATGCCGGCCTGCCGCATCTGGCGGCCGGTGTCCAGTTGGCGGACGGCAGTTGGCTGACGGCGGTGGTGGCGCTCGACCGGCCGGACCGCCTGTGGCAACCGGGCTTCGTGCTGTGGCTGACCGGCCTGACGCTGGTGGTGGCGACCATCGCCTATGCCGGAGTACGGCTGGCGGTGCGGCCGCTGCGCACCCTGGAGGCCGCCGCCGCCCGCCTTGGCGTCGATCCTCGGGCCGAGCCGTTGCCGGAGACCGGCCCCCGCGAGGTCCGCCGGGCCGCCGCCGCCTTCAACGAGATGCAGCGGCGCCTGACCCGCTATGTGGAGGACCGCACGCGGATGCTGGCGGCCATCTCCCACGACCTGCGCACCCCCATCACCCGCCTGCGCCTGCGGGCCGAACTGATGGACGACGAGGCCGAGCGCGACCGCATGCTCGCCGACTTGCAGGACATGGAAACCATGATCGCCGCCACCCTCGCCTTCGCCCGCCAGGACTCCCAGACCCAGGCGGAGCCGGTGACGGCGGTCGATCTGGCCGCCTTGCTGCGCGATGTCGCCGACGGCCGTCGGGCGGTGGCCGTGACGGCGCCCGAGGCCCTCCGGCTTCAGGCCCGGCCCACCGGCCTCAAGCGGGTGTTCGCCAACCTGCTCGACAACGCCGTCATGTATGGGGGCGGCGCGGCGGTGACGCTGACGCGCGACGATGCGGCGGCGGTGGTGACCGTGGACGATCACGGCCCCGGCATCCCGCCGTCGGAGCGGGAGAAGGTGTTCGCGCCGTTCTACCGCATCGAGGCATCGCGCTCGCGCGCCACCGGCGGCACCGGCCTCGGCCTATCGGTGGCGCGCACCATCGTTCACGCCCACGGCGGCACCATCACCCTCGGCGACGCCCCCGGCGGCGGTCTGCGGGTGACCGTGACGCTGCCGCTGTAACGACCCGTGACGGCGGCCGCGTGCCGCTTTAACCTCGTCGCCCATCAGATGCCGCAAGCGCCGCCGAACCAGAGCGGCGCCGGCAGAACCGGGAGGACCAAGACCGCGATGAACCTCGCGACCCTGCTTCAGCGCGCCGCCGGCGTCGCCGTCGACCGCCCCGCCGTGCAACACGGCACCACCACCGTCGCCACCTTCGCCGCCCTGGCCGACGCCGCCGCCCGCCTCGCCGGCGGCCTGCGCGGCCACCTCGGGCTGGCGGAGGGCGAGCGGGTCGCGGTGGCGATGACCAACTGCCCGGAATACGTATGCGTATTGTTCGGCATCTGGCATGGCGGTCTGGCCGCCGTGCCCATGAACGCCAAGCTGCACAGCCTGGAATTCGACTACATGCTGGCGCATTCGGGCGCCCGCGTCGTCTTCGTCAGCCCCGACATGGCGACCACCATCGGCGCCTGCCCGGCGGTGGCCGACGGGCGGGTGCGGGTGATCGAGGCGGGCTCCGCCGACTGGCACCGCCTGCTGACGGCCGAGCCGCTGCCGCTGGTGCCGCGCGGGCAGGATGATCTGGCCTGGCTGTTCTACACCAGCGGCACCACCGGCCGGCCCAAGGGCGCCATGCTCTCCAACCGCAACCTGCTGTGCATGACCGCCTGCTACGCCCTCGACGTCGATGCGATCACCGCCGCCGATGCACTGCTGCACGCCGCCCCCATGAGCCACGGCTCCGGCCTCTACATCCTGCCCCACGTCGCCGCCATGGCGCGGCAGGTGATCCCGGAAAGCGGCGGCTTCGAGCCGGACGAGATCCTCGACCTGCTGCCGGGCCAGCCGGGCCTGTCGTTCTTCGCCGCCCCCACCATGGTGCATCGCCTGACGCTGGCGCCACGGGCCGGCAGCGCCGACACCCGCAACCTGAAGACCATCGTCTACGGCGGCGGCCCCATGTACGTGGCCGACTGCCGGCAGGCCATGGCGGTGTTCGGGCCCAAGCTGGCGCAGATCTACGGCCAGGGCGAAAGCCCGATGACCATCACCGCCCTGAGCAAGACCCTGCACGCCGACACCGCCCACCCCCGCCACGAGGCCCGTTTGGGCTCGGTCGGGGTGCGGCAGACGCTGGTGGAGGTGCGCATCGGCGATGACGGGGGGAACCCGCTGCCGGCCGGCGAAACCGGCGAGGTGCTGGTGCGCGGCCCGGCGGTCATGCTCGGCTACTGGCAGAACCCGGAGGCCACCGCCGCCACCCTGCGCGGCGGCTGGCTGTTCACCGGCGACATGGGGGCGATGGACGGCGACGGCTTCCTCACCCTCAAGGACCGCAGCAAGGACGTCATCATCTCCGGCGGCAGCAACATCTACCCGCGCGAAGTGGAAGAAGTGCTGCTGACCCATCCGGCGGTGCGCGAGGTGTCGGTCATCGGCCGGGAACATCCGGACTGGGGCGAGGAGGTGATCGCCTTCGTCGTCACCGGCCCCGGCGCCTCCTGCTCCGCCGCCGATCTGGACGCCCTCTGCCTGCAAACCATTGCACGTTTCAAGCGCCCCAAGCACTATCGCTTCGTCGCCGGGTTGCCCAAGAACAACTACGGCAAGGTTCTGAAGACCGACCTGCGCCGCATGGCGGCGACCGGGGATGAAACCGACGACGGCGCCACCTGACCAAGGGCGTTCGGTGTGTGGGGGAATGACACGGTATGATGAGGAATGCCGGCCGGCGGCGCGCCTCGGCGGCTTTGGCGCTGGCCCTGGCCCTGGTGAGTCCGTCGGGGGCGACGGGTGCCGAAACACCGCGCTCCGATGGCACCATCCGGATTGGCGTGCTCAATGACCGCACCGGCATTTATGCCGACATCAGCGGCGCGGGCTCGGTGGAGGCGGCACGGCTGGCGGTGGAGGACATGGGCGGCGCCGTTCTTGGACGGCCCGTCGACATCGTGTTCGACGATCACCGCAACGATCCGGCCCGCGCCGCCGCCATCGCCGGGCAATGGGCGGCGCAGGGCGTCGATGCCATCGCCGACATTCCCAATTCCGGCGCCATGCTGGCGGTGCAGGAGGTGGCGCGCGAGACCCGCACCATCGTTCTCGCCGTCGGCGCCGCCGCCGCCAGCTTCACCGGCCGCCATTGCAGCCCCTACGGCTTTCATTGGGCTTTCGACACTTACGCCCTTGCCAAGGGCACCGCCGCCGCCCTAGTGCAAGAGGGCGGCCGCAGGTGGTACAATCTGGTGGTCGATTACGCCTTTGGCCACGCACTGAGCGTTGATACCCGCGCCTTCGTCGAGGCGGCCGGTGGCAGCGTCATCGGCGAATCGTCGCATCCCCTTGGAACGCCGGACCTGTCATCGCTGCTGTTGCAGGCACAGGCCCGCGATGCCGATGTCATCGGCCTGTTGAACGCTGGCGGCGATACGGTCCTCGCCGTCCGTCAGGCGGCCGAGTTCGGCATCACACCGGGACGACAGAAGATGGCGGCCATGCTCATCTTCCTGCAAAACATCCACGACCTCGGTCTGGACGCGGCCCAGGGCCTGATGATGACCACCGCCTTCTACTGGGACAGAACGGAGGAGACGCGCGCCTGGTCGCGGCGCTTCCACGACCGCACCGGCCAGATGCCCAGCATGATCCATGCTGGCGTCTATTCCGCCGTCCACCACTACCTGAAGGCGGTGGAGACCGCCGGCAGCGATGATCCCGACGCGGTGCAGGCGGCCATGCGGGCGATGCCGGTTGACGACATGTTCGCCAGCGGCGGCGTGGTACGGGCCGACGGGCGCATGGTCCATGACATGTACCTGATGCAGGCCAAAACCCCGACCGAGTCGGCGGGGGAATGGGATCTGCTCAAGCTGGTTCGGGTCATTCCCGGCGCCGAGGCATTCCGTCCCCTGGACGAAAGTGACTGTCCGCTGGTCCGGCCACAGGCCCGCGACCAAGGCCGCGGCGCCCCCTGACCAAAGGTCATATTACCTTCCGCATAAACGCAAAGCCGGCATGCGTTTTTTGCATTACTGCTTAATGAAGTGCTCGGGGCATTCTGCGGTCTCCGGCGGTGACGGGTCAGACCCGCGTCCCCGCCTTGGCCGGTCCTTCCCCCCCTTGCTGTCCGGCCTGGGCGGTGCTGTCCCCGATCCCCCATCCGTGACCGGACGCAGAGGCGCCCGTCACCGCCGGTGTTTCCCCTGATTCTTGACTGCAACCGTCCGCCACCGATGCCGCCGGCGGCGGGATTCAGTCGGCACTCGCCGGGCTAACCGGTCGGAGAACCACATCCGGCTTGCGGTCGGCGGCGGGAAGCCGGCTGCGCGCCGCCAGTTCCTCCGGCATGCGGGCGCCCCGACGCCACTGGTCCGGGGGCACCCAGGCGCTCGCCCACAGGCCGAGCTTCGCCTTGCGAGCCTGGGCTTCCGCCTCGGCATAGCGATCGTCGGCGGCGACGGCCCGGCCCTGCAAGACCAGCGCCTCGCCCACGTCGCGGCCATCGACGAAGCACAGCGCGCCGCCATCGGCCTCGGGGCGGCATTCCACCGGCTTGACCGCGAGGTCGATGATTTTCTGCACCGCCTGCGCCGCCGTCTCGCCGCACGGCTCGACCCGGCGGTCGCGGACGCACTGCTGCCGCAAGGCAGGGGCGGTGACGCCACTCAGCCGCAGATCGGTGTCACCGATGCGGAGGGTTTCGCCGTCAAGGACGGTGACGTCATGCTTGGGGGCGATCAGCGCCGCCCCATGCGATGTCACCGCCGCCACCGTTTCGGCATGGGGACGGCCAGCGGCGGCTGCCAGCACGACCCCCGCCATCAGCGCGGCGGAAACAGCAAGGCGGAACAACGTCATGGCATGACCCTCCGACGTTACGTCCGATCGACGTCTGTCGACACGCTGGCGCCCGGATGTGGCGTCAATGCGGGCGGGAATGGGGCGATGTCGTGGCAGCGGCACCCCGTACTCCCATGGAATATGGCGGCTCAGACCCCGCACATCCAGTCATCGGTTGATGCCCCGCGACGGCGGCGCCCCAGCCGCCTATAGTGGCACGGACTGCTTCCCCAGTGGTACGTGCCGATGACAGCCTCCGCCGCCAGCCACGCCCGCCTTGCCGCCCTGCTGGACCGTCTGACGACCCCGGTCTGGGTCTTCGACCTGGACGCCCTCCGCATGGTCTGGGCCAATGCCGCCGCCCTGCGGCTGTGGCGGGCCGGCAGCGTGGATGAGTTGCGCCGACGCGACTTCACCACCGTCTCGCCAGCCGTCGCGGCCCGGCTTGCCGGTTACCGCACCGCACTGGCGGCTGGAGAGGCGCCGGAGGAAATCTGGACGCTCTACCCGGAAGAGAAACCCCTTCCGCTCCACTGCCGCTGCTCGGCGGTGGACTGGCCGCAGGTTGGACAGGCCATGCTGGTGGAAGCCCGCCCGACTGAGGCCGGATCCCTGGCACCGGACCTGCTGCGCGGGGTGGAGATGATGCGCCACACCCCCGCCCCGGCCAGTCTGGTGACGCTCGATGGCCGCATTCTGCAACGCAACGCCGCCGCCACGGCCCTGTTCGGACCGCCGGGCGGCACCTTCGCCGCCACTTTCGCCGACCCGGCATTCGGCGATGCGATCCTGGCTCAGGTGGCCGCCGATGGCGGCACCTTCTCCGTGGCGGCCCAGAGCCACACCAACCAGGGGGAGAACAACTGGTATCAGATCACCCTCACGCCGCTGCGCGATCCGGCCACCGGCGACACGGTGGTGCTGGTCCACAGCGTCGACATCACCGCCCTGCGGCGGGCGACCGAAGATCTCGCCATCCGTGAAGCACGACTGCGGGCGATCCATGCCACCGTGGTGGACGGTCTCATAACCCTGTCGGCGGATGGCATCATCCGCTCCGTCAACCCGGCCACCGAGCGCATCTTCGGTCTGAGCGCGACGCAGATGATCGGCCGGTCGGTGGACATCCTGATGCCGGAGGCCGAGGATGCGGCCCCCACCGCCCTGTCCACGCGCCTCGCCGATGGTGACTCCGGCCTGCTCGGCACGGTGCGGCGGTTGAGCGGGCGACGCAGCGACGGCACCCGGTTCCCCATGGAGGTCGCTTTCGGCGAAGTGGAGGAAGGCGACCTGCGGCTGTATATCGGCGTGGTGCGCGACATCACCGTTCGCGCCCGCGCCGAGGCGGCCGTGCGGGACAGCGAACAGCGGTTCCGCGACTTCGCCGAAGCGTCCTCGGACTGGTTCTGGGAGATGGACGCCGATCTGCGCTTCATCCGCATGGTCGGCAGTTCCAGCCTGAGCGCGCCGGATATCCGCGACTGGGTCATCGGCCATCGCCGCGAGGAGCTGTTCGCCCCCGACAATGATCCCGACCGCATCGCCGACCACCAGGCCGACCTCGCCGCGCGACGGCCATTCCGGCACTTCCGCTACCGCGCCCTCCGGCCCGACGGGGCAGTGCGGTGGTATCAGGTCTCGGGGAAGCCGATCTTCGGCGAGGACGGCCGCTTCCTCGGCTACCGCGGCACCGGCACCGATGTCACCGACCAGCAGGAAGCAGAGGAGCGCATCAGTTCGGCGGAACGCAAGCTCTATGCCGCCATCTCGGTGATTTCCGAGGGCTTCGCCCTGTTCGACGCCGACGACCGGCTGGTGCTGTGCAACGACCGTTACCGCCAGATGTATCCCCAGTTGGGGGCGATGATGATGCCCGGCGTCACCTTCACCGATCTTGTCGACGAGGCCCGTCGGCTGGGCCTGTTCGCGCAGGTGGGGGAAGAACTCGACCGCTGGATCGCCCGCCGGCTGGACGAACACCTCGCGCCCACGGGCCGGCCATTCATTCAGCGCCTCGCCGATGGCCGTTGGATCCAAAGCGTGGAACGGGCGACGCCGGATGGCGGAGTGGTCGGCACCCGGGTCGACATCACCGACCTGAAGACAGCGCAAATGGCCCTGGAGCGCCTCGCCCGCCGCAACGAGTTGATCCTTAACTCCGTCGCCGACGGCATTTTCGGCCTGGACACCGACGGCCGCTGTATTTTCATCAACCGTGCCGGCGCCACCCTGCTCGGACATCCGACGGGAGCGATGGTGGGCGCCGACCTCAGGGCGCTGATCCACGGTCGCGGAGCGGACGGACGGCCGCTTCCCGCCACCGCCAGCCCGCTCGCCGATCCCGGCCACCGCAGCCAGCCCCGGCTGGTGGACGAGGACGTGTTCTGGCGCGCCGACGGCACCCCGCTCGATGTCGCCTATACCATGGCGCCGATCATCGACGACGCCGGCATCTCCGGCGCCGTCGTCGCCTTCCGGGACATCACCGAACGCAAGCGGATCGAACGCCAGTTGCGCGAGGCCAAGGATCAGGCCGAGGCCGGTGCCCGCGCCAAGTCACAGTTCCTGGCCACCATCAGCCATGAAATCCGTACCCCCATGAACGGGGTGATCGGCATGACCGGGCTGCTGCTGGATACCCCGCTGGACCAGCAGCAGCGCCGCTTCGCCGAAACCATCCGCGAAAGCGCCGATGCCCTGCTCGCCATCCTCAACGACGTGCTCGACTTCTCGAAGATGGAGGCCGGCAAGCTCGACCTGGAGGAAAGCGACTTCGACCTTCTGCCGCTGGTCGAAAGCGTCATCGAAATCCTGGCGCCACGCGCCCTCATCCGCGGCGTCGACATCGGCGCCCATGTGGCACCCGCGGTAGCCGGCTGCTGGCGCGGCGATCCGGGGCGGCTGCGGCAGATCCTCATCAATCTGGTGGGCAATGCCGTCAAGTTCACCGAACAGGGTGCCGTCAGCCTGGTGGTGGAGGCGGTGGCGGAAGGCCTGCGCTTCGTCGTCGCCGATACCGGCTGCGGCATCGCCGCCGATGTCCTGCCGCACCTGTTCCAGGAGTTCCAGCAAGGGGAGACTGGCGTCGCCCGCCGCTTCGGCGGCACGGGTCTCGGCTTGGCCATCAGCCGCCGCCTGACGCAGGGCATGGGCGGCACCATCAGCGTTGCCAGCACGCCCGGCGAGGGCAGTGTGTTCACCGTCGTGCTGCCGCTGCGACCGGTGGACGAGACCCCATCGGCGGACGAGGCAGCCGCCGTGGCACGCCTCAAGGGTCGCCCCGTCCTGCTGGTGGCGCCGGCCGGAGCGATGCGCGACCTGATCGTCCTCCATCTGACCACGGTCGGAGCGATTCTTGCCAGCGCCGAGCACGAGGCGGCGGCACTCGCCATCTTGGAGGATACCCGGCCCGATCTGGTGGTGGTGGATGCGGCACAGCCCGGTGGCCCTGCCCTGCCCGCCCGGCTGCGCGCGGCATCCAGCCCGGAGCCGCTGAAGGTGCTGCTGCTGGGCGGCATCACCG
>JAEWWF010000143.1 GCA_023396465.1 Pseudomonadota bacterium | reverse complement strand
CCACCCGCTTCCTCATCATGGCGGAAGAGGCGGTGACGCCGCCGCGCGACAGCGTGGTGCCGTCGGTGACCACGTTCATGTTCCGGGTGCGTAACGTACCGGCGGCGCTCTACAAGGCCATGGGCGGCTTCGCCACCAACGGGGTCAACATGACCAAGCTGGAAAGCTACATCGTCGACGGCCATTTCGTGGCGGCGCAGTTCCTCGCCGAGGTGGAGGGCCACCCGGAAGACCGCAGCGTGCGGCTGGCGTTCGAGGAGCTTCAGTTCTTCTCGCGCGAGGTGAAGATCCTCGGCGTCTACCCCGCCCACCCCTACCGTTTCGAGGCGCGGGCCGGGCTGGAGGACTGATCCGGCCCGCCCCACTTCCGATGCGAAAAGCCGCCCCGAAAGGGGCGGCTTTGGCACGAAAGGCGGATAAAACCGCAATGTTGGCGGTGGCCGGCACCGTCGACTGCGGGGCGATCGCACTCTAGCGTCGTTTCGGATACCGCCGGATGGACAAAAATCATTCCCACTCAATTGTTCCCGGCGGCTTGCTGGTCACGTCGTAGACCACCCGGTTGACGCCGCGCACCTCGTTGATGATGCGGTTGGCGGTGCGGCCGAGGAAGCCGTGGTCGAAGGGGTAGTAGTCCGCCGTCATGCCGTCGGTGGAGGTCACCGCACGCAGGGCGAGCGCATAGTCATAGGTGCGGTCGTCGCCCATGACGCCCACCGTCTTCACCGGCAGCAGCACGGCAAAGGCCTGCCAGATGGCATCGTAGAGGCCGGCGTTGCGGATCTCTTCCAGGTAAATGGTGTCCGCCTTGCGCAGGATGTCCAGCTTCTCCCGCGTGATCTCCTGGCCCGGGATGCGGATGGCGAGGCCGGGGCCGGGGAAGGGGTGGCGGCCGACCATTTCGTCGGGCAGGCCCAGTTCACGCCCCAGGGCGCGGACCTCGTCCTTGAACAGCTCGCGCAGCGGCTCGACCAGCTTCATGTTCATGCGCTCGGGCAGGCCGCCGACGTTGTGGTGGCTCTTGATGGTGACCGAGGGGCCGCCGGCGAAGCTGACGCTCTCGATCACGTCGGGGTAGAGCGTGCCCTGGGCCAGGAAGTCGGCGCCGCCGACCTTCTTGGCTTCGGCCTCGAACACGTCGATGAAGGTGGCGCCGATGATCTTGCGCTTTTCCTCCGGGTCGGTCTTGCCGGCCAGCTTGCCGAGGAACAGGTCGGAGGCGTCGGAGTGCACCAGGTTGATGTTGAAGCGGTCGCGGAAGACCTTCACCACCTGCTCCGCCTCGCCGGCCCGCAGCAGGCCGTGGTCGACGAAGACGCAGACCAGCTGATCGCCGATGGCCTCGTGGATGAGCGCCGCCGCCACCGAGCTGTCGACACCACCCGACAGGCCGCAGATCACCCGGCCGCCGCCCACCTGCTTGCGGATGGCGGCAATGGCCTGGTCGCGGAAAGCAGCCATGGTCCAGTCGCCGGAACAGCCGCACACCTGATGGGTGAAGGCCTGGATGAGCTGGTGGCCGTGCGGGGTGTGCACCACCTCGGGGTGGAACTGCACGCCGTAGAAGCGGCGAGCCTCGTCGGCGATGAAGGCGAAGGGCGCGTTTTCCGAGGTGGCATAAACCTCGAAGCCCTCCGGCAGGGCGGCGACGCGGTCGCCGTGGCTCATCCACACCTGTTCGCGGGCGCCCGGCTGCCAGACGCCTTCAAACAGGCTGCAATCCTTGCGCACGTCGAGGAAAGCGCGGCCGAATTCCTTCATGTCGCTGGTTTCGACGCGGCCGCCCAGCTGCGCCACCATGGTCTGCTGACCGTAGCAGATGCCGAGCAGCGGCAAGCCCATCTCGAACAGCCCCTGCGGCGCCCGCGGGCTGACGTCCAGCGTCACCGAGGCCGGACCGCCCGACAGGATGACGCCCTTGGGATCGAATTCCCGAATGCTGTCCACCGTGACCTTGTTGAAGGGGTGGATCTCGCAGTAGACGCCGGTCTCGCGCACCCGGCGGGCGATGAGCTGGGTGACCTGGGAGCCGAAATCGATAATGAGGATGCGATCGGTCATGGGCGTCCGTGTCCGACTAAAGGCAGTCCGGGGGCTGCGGGGGTGGGCTTTGGGGGCGGACCATACTCCAACGCCGGCCCGTCGCCCACCCCCATTTTCCGCCGGTCAGGGACACGCCGGGCCGGAGCGGCCGATCAGGCGGTCTTGCTCTTCATCCAGGTCGAGACGTCCTTGCAGGCCATGGCGAAGGCGGTGATGGCCTTCTTCACGTCGTCGGCGCTGGCGGTATCGGGCAGACGCTTGAAGTTGGTGTTCCAGTCCTCCAGCGCCTTGGCCTCCTTGTCCGGATTGGCGACCGGCACCCCGGGGATTTCCTGCCCCTTGGCGCGGAACTTGACGATGTTGGCCAGCTGCTGGGTGATGTCGCGCGCCGCCTTGGGGAACTGGGCGTTGTAGTTGGCAGCCGTCGGCTCGTTGATCACCTGGGTATAGGCCAGCTTGGCCTTCTTCAGGGCCGAGTTGATGTTGACCATCATGTTCTTGAGGGTCATCTCGGTCGCCGAAAGCTGCTCCACCTGGGCGGCCAGACCGGCGATGAACGAGTCCATGCGGGCGGAAATCGCCTTGAGGTCCGCCTTCAACAGCTTGAGGGCATTGGCATAGGCCGGATCAATGTCCTTGTCGCCCTTGATGGCGTCATCCAGCGACTTGATGTAGGTGGCGGCGGTGCTGTCGTACTTCTTCTTGGCGGCCTTGTAGGCGTCCATTTCCTTGGCGGTGGGCGGGACGCCGCCGCGCTTGTTCCCGGCTGCCACATCGGCCTTGTCGCACTCCTTCAGGGCATTTTCAATGCCCGAGGATTTGCGGAACATGCCGAGAAACTTCTCCGACGGCTTCTTCTTGCCGGTCAGCTTCTCGAACTTCTCCTTGGTCGTCTTCCACTCTTTACCCCAATCGTTCGCCATGGCGAAGCCCCCTTGCCGTGATGGATGAACGCGATCGAAAGTAGCGCCATCCCTCCGCAAGTCAACCGCAGGCGAATGAGGGTCACATCAAAGGTGGTAACGGATCACCGCCGCTGGACCAACCGCCGGATCACGGCCCGAAGGTCACCGTATCCACCGCCCGTGCGATCTTGTCCTCGCTCCAGGCGACGGGCTCGGACGGTGGCGCCTCGGGCGCGGTGATGGTGGTGCCGGTGCCAGGGGTGGTGAGGGTGACGGAGCCGCCCGCCGTCGTCACCTCCACCACGCCGGATTGGAGGAAGACGCCATAAGCGCCATCGATCTGCCCGCCCCAGACGTCGGTGCCGCGAATGCCGATGGTCGCCACCGGCGTCACGATGGTGGTGCCGGGCCGGTGGTGGAGGGCACCGGTCAGCAGGCGGAAAGCACCATCGACGGTCAGACGCAGCAGCGAATCAGTGTCCCCGACGATCAGGTCGTCGACCACCAGATGGCCGTTCTCGCCAAGGATCAGGGAGCCTTCGTCCAGCAGCGCCACCTGAAGCCGCGACGCGGCGCCGGTGCGCAGTCCGTCGCGCCAGGCGACGGGGGCGCTGGGACCGAGCACAGCCGAGGCATCGCCCCGTTCCGCCACCGCCTCGCCCTGCACGCGGGAAACGATGCCCACCGGCCGGGGCGTCTCGTCGGTGGCGGCGGCGGCCGGCGGCGGCCCGCTCGCGACGGCGGCGGCAAGGACAACACACAGGGCGGCAAGATGACGGCGCATGCCGGCGGATCCTTTCGTCAGCGGTCTCCCGGCTCAGATAGGACCGATCGGCCGGCAAAGGAAGGCAGGGCCAGGAAACCGCCGGCCGGTCAGGGGAGGTAGCGCAGGAAACTCACCTGGGCGCGACCATAGGTGCGGGTATCGACAGCGGTGAACCCCGCCGGCACCACCATGTCGCGGCCGGTCGGCGTTTCCACCACCACCACCGCGCCGGGGGCGATCCACCCCTGCGCCGCCAGGGCGACCAGGGCCGGGGTTTCCAGACCGCTGGCATAGGGCGGGTCCATCAACACCAGCCGGCATCCCTCCGGGGCCGGCGGCGGGCGGGTGGCGTCGCCGCGCACGATGGACACCTGCCGCTGCGCCGACAGCGCCTCCACATTGGCGTGCAGCACCCGCAGCGAGTCGGGGCTGGCATCCATGAAGGTGGCGTGAGCACCGCCGCGCGACAGCGCCTCCAGCCCCAGCGCCCCGGTGCCGGCGAAGGCATCCAGCACGCGCGCCCCGTGCAGGGTGAAATCCTCGGGATCCCAGCCGTGAGCGAGCTTGTTGAAGATCGCCTCGCGGGTGCGGTCGGAGGTGGGGCGGACGTCGCGCCCCTCCGGCGCCGCCAGGGGACGGCCCCGCCAGGTGCCGGCAACGATGCGCATCAGCCGCGGCCCCCGCGCCGGTCGGCGGTGGGCTTGGCCTTCGCCTTGGCGGCCGACGGGCGCAGGCGCTTCTTCGGCTTGGCGACGGCGGTGCCGCCGGCATGGCCATCGCCCTGGGGCTTGGGCTTCTTCTGGCCGCCAAGCTGTTCCCGCAACACCTTGGCCGGCACCTCGTCGATGACGCCGCGCTCCAGCAGGCCCAGATGGAAAGGCCCGTAGGAGATGCGCAGCAGCCGGGTGACGGTATAGCCCAGATGCTCCATCACCCGGCGCACCTCGCGGTTCTTGCCCTCGGTCAGCGCCACCGTCACCCAGGCATTGGTGCCCTGCTGACGGTCCAGCGTGGCGGTGATGGAGCCGTAGTGAACGCCGTCGATGGTGACGCCTTTCTCCAGGGTGGCCAGCACCTCCGGCTTCACCAGCCCGTGGACACGGACGCGGTAGCGGCGCACCCAGCCGTTGGACGGATGCTCCAGCTTGCGCGCCAGCTCGCCATCGTTGGTCAGCAGCAACAGACCCTCGGAGTTGATGTCGAGGCGACCGACGGAAATGACGCGCGGCAGGCGGTCGGACACCTTCTCGAACACCGTCGGACGGCCTTCGGGGTCCTTGTGCGTCGTCACCACGCCGGCCGGCTTGTGATACCGCCACAGGCGGGCCGGTTCCGGCGGCAGCACCGGCTTGCCGTCGACCTGGATCTGCTCGTCGCCGGTGACCAGGGTGGCGGGCGTGTCGATGACCCGGCCGTCGACCTTGACGCGGCGCTCGGCGATCAGCTTCTCGGCATCGCGGCGGGAGGCGACGCCGGCCCGCGCCAGATACTTGGCGATACGGTCGGGCTTGGCCGCCGGGGCGGCGGTGGCCGTGGTGGCGGGCGGGGGAGTGTCGTCGCGGTCGGTCATGCGGCGCAGGCCTTCACGAAAGCGGCCAGAATGGCGTCGTCGGCCGGGCTGATGGAATACTCGGGGTGCCACTGGACGCCGAGACAGAACGGATGCGCCGGATCCTCGACGCCTTCGATCACCCCGTCGGGGGCGACGGCATTGACCACCAGCCCCGTCGGCACCGCCTTCACCGCCTGATGGTGGGCGGAATTGACCGGAAACTCGCGCCGCCCGGTGATCCGGTGCAGCAGCGTGCCTTCGGTGACGGCGACGGCGTGGCCGGGTTCGGTGCGCGGGTTGGGCTGTTCGTGCGGCAGCGGGTCGGCGACCTCGTCCGGGATGTGCTGGATGAGGGTGGAGCCGAGAATCACCGCCAGCAGCTGCTGACCGCCGCAGATGCCGAGGATGGGCATGCCACGGGCATGGGCGCCCTTGCAGATGGCCAGCTCGAACTCGGTGCGGCCCTCCTTCAGGGTCACCGTGCCGTGGCGCTCGGCGGCGCCGAACAGGGCGGGGTCGACATCGAAGGCGCCGCCAGCGACGAGCAATCCGTCGATCATCGACAGATAGTGTTCGGCGTGGTCGGCGTGGTGCGGCAGCAGGATCGGCGTACCGCCGGCCCGCACCACGGCCTCGCAGTAGTTCTTGCGCAGGGCATACCAGGGCAGCGCCGAATAGCCGCCGCCGTTTTCGCTGTCGAGCGGGATGCCGATAACGGGTCGTTTGTTCATGGCCCCTTACTTACGCCGGAGGCGACAGGGGTGCAATGGGTTCCCCGCTTGACGCCCGCCGCCGGCCGCCGCACCCTCACGCCATGAGCGACAGCAATCCCTTCATGGCCGCCGCCTTCGCCGCCGCCGAGGCGGCCGGGGCGCGCGGCGAGGTGCCGATCGGCGCGGTGGTGGTGGACGCCGTCAGCGGTCGCATCCTGGCCGCCGCCGGCAACCGCACCGAGGCCGAGGCCGACCCTACCGCCCATGC
>JAEWWF010000159.1 GCA_023396465.1 Pseudomonadota bacterium | reverse complement strand
ACAGCGCCCCAATGATCTCCCATTCCTCGTCCGTCAGGTCGCCACGCATGCCACTGGTCTCCGCAAAGACCAGTGTTGAATCACGCCCGCGCGAATTTGGGAATCCCCTTTGTCAACAGGGCCTAGGAACCTCTCATCAAAAAGAGTGCCCTGCGTATCTGCCATGCCCGCCCCCCAAAAACTACGTCGCTACACAATATGCTACTAGAGACGCGTAGCGGAAGGGGCAAGCCGCACGCAAAACACGCCGCGGCGCTAGCTTTGCTGGTTCACACATCCAAATTGGTCACGTTCAGCGCGTTCTCCTGGATGAACTCGCGCCGAGGTTCCACGATGTCGCCCATGAGGGTCGAGAACACCTCCTGGGCTTCGTCGGCGTGGGCGATCTTCACTTGCAGCAGGCTGCGGGCGTTGGGGTCGAGCGTGGTTTCCCACAGCTGGTCCGGGTTCATTTCGCCCAGGCCCTTGTACCGCTGCATGGACAGGCCCTTGCGGCCGACCTCGATGAAGCTGTCGAGCAGCTGCACCGGGCCGCGAATCTGGCGCTCGGCTTCCTTGATCTTCAGCACCGCCACCTTGAAGTAGTATTCCTTCAGCTCCTCGGCCATGGCGTTCAGGCGGCGGGCTTCCGAGCTGTGGACGGCCAGGGCGTCGATGACGTGGGTTTCCGTCACCCCGCGCAAGGTCCGCGCCAGCACGATGGCGCCGTCGTCCTGCACCGATCCGGTCCAGCCCTTGTCGTGCTCGTCCTCCTGCAAGTCCAGGCGGCGGGCGACGTATTGCGCCGCTTCCTGGCCCTTGGCGGGGTCGGCCAGGGTTTCCGGGTTGAAGGCGCCGGCGATGGCCACCTGTTCCAGCAGGCGGGTCGGCACCCGGCGGGTCATGTTGTGCAGCAGGGTCTTCACCTGCCGGCCCTTCTCCACCAGCTCGCGCAGGTGGGCGCCGGAAACCTGGACGCCGGTGTTCAGCGTCAGCACCGCCTCGTCGATGGCGGCACCGACCAGATATTCCTCCATCGCCCGGTCGTCCTTCAGGTAGGTGGAGGACTTGCCGCGCGTCACCTTGTAAAGCGGCGGCTGGGCGATGTAGAGGTGGCCCTTCTCGATCAGGTCCGGCATCTGGCGGAAGAAGAAGGTCAGCAACAGGGTGCGGATGTGGCTGCCGTCGACGTCGGCGTCGGTCATGATGATGATCTTGTGGTAGCGCAGCTTGTCCAGCGTGAAGTCGTCGCGCCCGATGCCGGTGCCGAGCGCGGTGATCAGGGTGCCGATTTCCTGGCTGCCCAGCATCTTGTCGAAGCGGGCGCGCTCCACGTTGAGGATCTTGCCGCGCAAGGGCAGGATCGCCTGGAAGGCGCGGTCGCGGCCCTGCTTGGCCGACCCGCCGGCCGAGTCACCCTCGACCAGGAACAGTTCGGAGGCGGCGGGGTCGCGGTTCTGGCAGTCGGCCAGCTTGCCGGGCAGGCTGGCGATGTCGAGCGCCCCCTTGCGGCGGGTGAGTTCGCGGGCGCGGCGGGCGGCCTCGCGGGCGGCGGAGGCTTCCACCACCTTGCCGACGATGCGGCGGGCGTCCTGCGGGTGTTCCTCGAACCACTGCGCCAGCTTGTCGGCGACCACCGTCTCGACCACCGGCCGCACCTCGGAACTGACCAGCTTCTCCTTGGTCTGGCTGGAGAACTTGGGGTCCGGCACCTTCACCGACAGCACGCACGACAGGCCCTCGCGCATGTCCTCGCCGGTCGGCTGCACCTTTTCCTTCTTCAGCAGCCCGGTGTCGCTGGCATAGGCATTGATGGTGCGGGTCAGGGCGGCGCGGAAGCCGGCCAGATGGGTGCCGCCGTCCTTCTGCGGGATGTTGTTGGTGAAGCACAGCATGGTTTCGTGGTAGGCGTCGGTCCATTCCAACGCCACTTCGACGGTGATGCCGTCCTTCTCGCCGGCCACGCTGATGGGCGGCTCGTGCAACGCCTGCTTGGCGCGGTCGAGATAGCGGACGAAGGCCTCGATGCCGCCCTCGTAATGGAATTCGGTCTGCTTCGGCTCGGCGTGGCGGCGGTCGCTCAACACCAGATAGACGCCGGAGTTGAGGAACGCCAATTCGCGCAGACGGTGTTCCAGTGTCGCGAAGTCGTAGTCGGTGATGGTGAAGATGTCGGAGCTGGCCTTGAAGGTGACTTCCGTGCCCGACTGCGGCTTGTTGCGCCGCGCGTCCCACGGCGCATCGCCCACCAGCTCCAGGTGCTTGACCGTCTCGCCGTGCTCGAAACGGACGTAGTATTCCTTGCCGTCGCGCCAGATGCGCAGGTCCAGCCATTCCGACAGGGCGTTGACCACTGACACGCCGACGCCGTGCAGACCGCCCGAGACCTTGTAGCTGTTCTGGTCGAACTTGCCGCCGGCATGCAGCTGGGTCATGATGACTTCCGCCGCCGACACGCCTTCTTCCTTATGAATGTCGACCGGGATGCCGCGCCCGTTGTCGCGCACGGTGACCGAGCCATCGCCGTTGAGGATCACCTCGCTGCGGTCGCACCAGCCGGCCAGGGATTCATCGATGGCGTTGTCCACCACCTCGTAAACCATGTGGTGCAGGCCCGAGCCGTCGTCGGTGTCGCCGATGTACATGCCGGGACGCTTGCGCACCGCCTCCAGCCCTTTCAGAACCTTGATCGAGCTGGAGTCGTAAACGGGGACGGCCTGGGGTTCGGTCATGGGACACTCTCGTTTCAAGACAAACGGGCGGCGGACACGGATGCGTCCTTCACCGTGAGATACTGGGCGCGGTCGCCGAAACCGGCGAACAGCACATGGTCGGTGCCGGTCAGCCAGCTCTGGGCGCCAAGCGCCGCCAGCCGGTCGAACAGGGCGCGGCGGCGCGCGTCGTCCAGATGCGCCGCCACTTCATCCAACAGCAGCAGCGGCGCCGTGCCGCGCAGCGAGGCCTGGATGCGGGCCTGGGCGAGCACCAGGGCGATCAACACCGCCTTCTGCTCGCCGGTGGAACACTGCTCGGCCGGCACGCCCTTGCCGGCGTGGGTCACCTTCAGGTCGGTGCGGTGCGGCCCTTCGGCGGTGGTGCCGGCCTCGGCATCGCGGCGGCGGGCGGCGGCCAGGGCGTCGCGCAGGCGATCCTCGGCATCCACCGCCGGCAGGGTGTCGAGCCACCCTTCCACCAGCCCGTCGAGCGCCACGCCGGCCCGCGGGAACGGCCCTTCCGCCTCCGCCAGCGCCGCCGTCAGGCGGCCCATGAAATCGCGCCGCGCCGCCGCCACGGCGACGCCGTGGGTGGCCATGGCATCCTCCAGCCCGGCCAGCCACGCCTTGTCCATCCGCCCGTCGCGCAGCAGCCGGTTGCGCTGGCGCATGGCGGTTTCATAGGCCGCCGTGCGCGCCGCATGGGCCGGGTCGAGGCCGTAGACCATGCGGTCGAGGAACCGGCGGCGGCCGCTCGCCCCTTCCTGGAACAGCCGGTCCATGTCCGGCGTCAGCCACAGGGCGGTGACGTAGTGGCCAAGATCGCCCTGGGACCGGGCCGTCTCGCCGTCGATATGCACGGCGCGGCGATCGGATGGCCCCGGCTCGCGGCCGGTGCCGATGGTCACCTCGCCAAGCGGTCCATGCACCCGCGCCGCCACCGCCCAACCGCCGTAGGGCGCGGCGGGAGCATCGCGGCGACCGACCTCCGACAGCTTGGCCCGCCGCAATCCGCGTCCGGGCGACAGGAACGACAGCGCCTCCAGCAGATTGGTCTTGCCGGCGCCATTGTGGCCGGTCAGCACCACCGGACGCAGGTCGACGTCCAGCCGCAGGTGGGCATAGGCGCGGAAATCGGTCAGCGTCAGACGGGTCACGCCGATGCGCTCCCCGTCGGCCGCCATGCCGCCGGAGCCCGCCGGCCCGCCCTCGGGGGCGCTGCGAAAAGGCCCGCCGTCACGCAAAATCGCGCCCGTCACACCCGCATGGGCATCAGGACGTAGATCGCCGAGCCGTCGTTGACCTCGCGAATGACGGTCGGGCTGGCGGCGTCGGCCATGTCGAAGCGGGCGGCCTCGCCCTCGATCTGCGCCATGATGTCAAGCAGGTAGCGGGAGTTGAAACCGATCTCCAGCGGCGACGCCTCGTAACGGGCCTCCACCTCTTCCACCGCCGAGCCGGCCTCGGGGCTGGAGGCGGACAGGGTGAGCACGCCGCGTTCGACGCTGACCTTGATGGCGCGGCTCTTTTCCGTGCTGATGGCCGACACGCGGTCCACCGCCTCGGCGAACAGCTTGCGGTCCACTTCCAGGATCTTGTCGTTCT
>JAEWWF010000149.1 GCA_023396465.1 Pseudomonadota bacterium | reverse complement strand
CCATCGCCATTCCGGGCGAGGAAAACGGCAAGGCGCCGGCCGATCTGCTGGCCGCCGCCGCCTCCATCCCCGACGCCGCCACCGCCGCCAATCCAGCGGAGGCGGTGGCCGATCTGGCGCGGCGGCCCGGACCGGCGCGGTTGCTGGTGTGCGGCTCGCTCTACTTGGCCGGCGCGGTGCTGGCGGAAAACGACTGAGGCCGCAAGGCGCGGCGGCGGCGGGGGATGATCGCCGCCGCCGCACCCCTTACAGGATGAACTTCGACAGGTCGCCCTTCTGGGCCAGGCCGCCGACGCGGTCCTGCACCAGTTCCGGCGTGATGGCGATGGTTTCGCCGTCGCGGTCGGAGGCGGTGAAGCTGATGTCTTCCAGCAGCCGCTCCAGCACCGTGTGCAGGCGGCGGGCGCCGATGTTCTCCACCGAGCGGTTGACCTCCGCCGCCAGTTCGGCCAGGGCGTCGATGGCGGCGTCGTCGAACTCCAGCGTCACCCCCTCGGTCTGCATCAGCGCCTTGTATTGCTTGATGAGGCTGGCTTCCGGCTCGGTCAGGATGCGCTTGAAATCGTCCTTGGTCAGCGCCTGCAACTCGACGCGGATCGGCAGGCGGCCCTGAAGTTCGGGCAGCAGGTCCGACGGCTTGGCGAGGTGGAACGCCCCGGAGGCGATGAACAGGATGTGGTCGGTCTTCACCGTGCCGTGCTTGGTGGCGACGGTGGTGCCCTCGATGAGCGGCAGCAGGTCGCGCTGCACGCCTTCGCGCGACACGTCGCCGCCGCGCGCGCCGGCATCGGAGCGGGCGGTGATCTTGTCGATCTCGTCCAGGAAGACGATGCCGTTGTTTTCCACCGCCTTGATGGCGTCCTGCACCACCTCTTCCTGGTCGAGCAGCTTGTCGCTCTCTTCCTTCACCAGCACGTCATAGCTGGCCGAGACGGTCATCTTGCGCGGCTTCTGGCGGCCGCCGAAGGCCTTGCCGAAGATGTCGTTGAGGTTGAGCATGCCCATCTGGGCGCCCGGCATGCCGGGGATGTCGATGGTCGGCATGCCGGCATTGCCGGTATCGGCCACCATGACCTCGATCTCGCGATCGTTGAGCACGCCCTCGCGCAGCATCTTGCGGAACTTCTGACGGGTCTCGGCGCTGGCGTTCTGGCCCACCAGGGCGTCGATGACCCGTTCCTCCGCCGCCAGTTCGGCCTTGGCGGTGACCGACTTGCGCAGACGCTCGCGGGTGTCGTTGATGGCGATTTCCACCAGATCGCGGACGATGCTTTCCACATCGCGGCCAACGTAGCCGACTTCCGTGAACTTGGTCGCTTCCACCTTGAGGAAGGGCGCCTGCGCCAGCTTGGCGAGGCGGCGGGCGATTTCCGTCTTGCCGACGCCGGTCGGGCCGATCATCAGGATGTTCTTCGGCAGCACCTCCTCGCGCAGGCCCTCGGGCAGCTGCTGGCGGCGCCAGCGGTTACGCAGGGCGATGGCGACGGCGCGCTTGGCGTCGTTCTGGCCGACGATGAAGCGGTCCAGCTCGGAGACGATCTCGCGGGGGGAGAAGGCGGCGGTCATAGCGCTTCCACGGTGATGTTCTGGTTCGTGTAGATGCAGATATCGCCGGCGATGGCCATGGCCTTGCGGGCGATCTGCTCGGCCTCCAGGCCCTCGATATCAACAAGGGCGCGGGCGGCGGCCAGGGCGTAGGAGCCGCCGGAGCCGATGCCGATGAGGCCGTCCTCGGGCTCCAGCACGTCGCCGTTGCCGGTCAGCACCAGCGACACGTTGGCGTCGGCGACCGCCATCATCGCTTCCAGCCGGCGCAGGTAGCGGTCGGTGCGCCAGTCCTTGGCCAGTTCGACGCAGGCGCGGGTCAGCTGGCCGGGGTGCTGCTCCAGCTTGGCCTCCAGGCGCTCCAGCAGGGTGAAGGCGTCGGCGGTGGCGCCGGCGAAGCCGACCAGGATACGGCCGCCAGGGCCGAGGCGGCGCACCTTGCGGGCATTGGCCTTCATGACCGTGTTGCCAAAGGAGACCTGCCCGTCGCCGGCGATGACGACGCGCCCGTTCTTGCGCACGGACAGGATGGTGGTGCCGTGCCAGGTGATGTCGGAAGACTGGCTCATGAAGTCCATTGCCGTTGGAGGGCGGAAAGAAAAGCAGGCGACACCAAAAGGGGGAGCGCCGCCGTGCGTGCCGTCGAAGATGGGACCATGACGACGGAGGGTCAACCCTCGGCGGGCGGCGCGGCAGCCCCAGGAGCCGGCGGCGTGGGCCGGCGCGCCCAACGACAGAAGGGGCGACCGCTGGCACGGCCCCCCCTTGTCGCAGACGCCACGATAGCGCGGATAGCGGTCCCCGGCTTACGCCAGCGTGCCGTGGCAGTGCTTGTACTTCTTGCCGGAGCCGCAGGGACAAGCCTCGTTGCGGCCGACGCGGCCCCAGGTGGCGGGGTCGGCCGGGTTGCGCTCGGCCAACGCCACACCGCCGCCGGCCGGAGCCGGGGCGACGCCCGGTACGCCACCGCCGCCCACCGCCGGGGCCGGCGTCGGGTGTTCCTCCCGCATGGGGATGGAGCGGCTCTGCGGCTGCATCTCCTCCACCGGCCGCTGGGTCTGCAACTCCACATGGCTGAGGGTGCCGGTGACGCGCTCGCGCAGATGCGCCAGCATCTGCTGGAACATCTCGAAAGCTTCCGACTTGTATTCGTTCAGCGGGTCACGCTGGGCATAGGCACGCAGGGAAATACCCTGACGCAGGTGGTCCAGTTGCAGCAGGTGTTCCTTCCACACGCCATCGAGAATCTGCAACAGCAGGCTCTTTTCGACCATGTGCCACAGTTCGGGACCATAGCTGGCGGCCTTGGCGGACATTTTCTCGTCCGAAGCCTGGACCAGGCGCTCGACGATTTCGTCCTCGGCGATGCCTTCTTCCTTGAACCACTCGGCCACCGGCAGGTCGAGGGCCAGCACGCGCACGGCCTCCTCGTGCAGCAGCTTGGCGTTCCACTGCTCCGGCATGGCCTTGGGCGGGATCGCCTTGTGGACGATCTCGGAAATGGTGTCGTGGCGCATTTCGGTGACGTCCTGCGACACGTCGGCGGCGTTCATCAGCTCGCGCCGCTGTTCGTAGATCACCTTGCGCTGGTCGTTCATGACGTCGTCGAACTTCAGCAGGTTCTTGCGGACCTCGAAGTTGCGCGCCTCGACCTTGCTCTGGGCCTTTTCCAGGGCCTTGTTGATCCACGGATGGACGATGGCCTCGCCTTCCTTCAGGCCGAGCTTCTGGAGCATGCCCTCCATGCGCTCCGACCCGAAGATGCGCATCAGGTCGTCTTCCAGCGACAGGAAGAAGCGCGAGGCGCCGGGGTCGCCCTGACGGCCGGAACGGCCGCGCAGCTGGTTGTCGATGCGGCGCGACTCGTGACGCTCGGTGCCGATGACGAACAGGCCGCCGGCGGCCAGCGCCTGCCGCTTCTTGGCTTCGATGTCGGCCTTGATGGCCTCGACCTTGGCGTCGTACTCGGGCGTGTGCGGCTCCAGGCCCTCGCACTCACGCCAGATACGCATTTCCAGGTTGCCGCCGAGCTGGATGTCGGTGCCGCGGCCGGCCATGTTGGTGGCAATGGTCACCGCGCCGGGCAAGCCGGCCTGGGCCACGATCCAGGCTTCCTGTTCGTGGTAGCGGGCGTTCAGCACCGACGGCTGGATCTTCTTCTTCTTGCGCAGCAGGTCGGCCAGATATTCCGACTTCTCGATGGACGTGGTGCCGACCAGCACCGGCTGGCCCTTCTTATGGGCTTCCTCGATCAGTTCGACGATGGCGTCGTACTTCTCGCGGGCGGAGCGGTAGACCTCGTCGTCCTGGTCGTCGCGCACGAAGGGGCGGTTGGTCGGGATCTCGACCACTTCCAGCTTGTAGATTTCCGCGAACTCGCCGGCTTCCGTCATGGCGGTGCCGGTCATGCCGGCCAGCTTCGGATAGAGGCGGAAGTAGTTCTGGAAGGTGATGGAGGCGAGCGTCTGGTTCTCGGCCTGGATCTGCACGCCTTCCTTGGCCTCCAGCGCCTGATGCAGGCCCTCGGAGTAGCGGCGGCCCTCCATCATGCGGCCGGTGAATTCGTCGATGATGATGACCTTGCCGTCCTTCACCACGTAATCGACGTCGCGGGTGAACAGCTTGTGGGCGCGCAGGGCCTGGTTGGAATGGTGCAGCAGGGTGACGTTGCCGATGTCGAACAGGCCGCCCTCCTGCAACAGGCCAGCGGCGCGCAACAGCTCTTCCATGTGCTCGGTGCCCTCGTCGGTGAAATTCACCGAACGGGCCTTCTCGTCCTTCTCGAAGTCAGCCTCTGTCAGGGCCGGGATCAGGGCGTTGACGGCGGTGTAGAGGGCGGAACCATCCTCGGCCGGGCCGGAGATGATGAGCGGCGTGCGCGCCTCGTCCACCAGGATAGAGTCCACTTCGTCGACGATGGCGTAATGGAAGGGCCGCTGGACCATGTCCTCCAGGCGGAACTTCATGTTGTCGCGCAGGTAATCGAAGCCGAATTCGTTGTTGGTGCCGTAGGTGACGTCGCAGGCATAGGCGGCGCGGCGCTGGTCGTCGCTCAGCTCGTGCAGGATGACGCCGACCGACAGGCCGAGGAAGCGGTACAGCTGCCCCATCCAATTGGCATCGCGGCGGGCGAGGTAGTCGTTCACCGTCACCACATGCACGCCCTCGCCGGAGAGGGCATTGAGGTAGACCGGCAAAGTGGCGACCAGGGTCTTGCCTTCGCCGGTCTTCATTTCGGCGATCTTGCCCTGGTGCAACACCATGCCGCCGATCAACTGGGTGTCGAAGTGGCGCATGCCGAACACGCGGCGGCCGGCCTCGCGCACCACGGCGAAGGCTTCGGGCAGCAGGTCGTTCAGCTCGGCGCCGTCGGCGAGACGCTGGCGAAACTCGGCGGTTTTACCGCGCAGGTCGTCGTCGCTGAGAGCCTCGATGGTGGGTTCGAGGGCGTTCACCTGCTCCACGGACTTGCGCAGGGACTTGACGATACGGTCGTTCGCGGAGCCGAAAATCCGCCGGGCGAGTGCGCCGATCATGGAGAGTTCTACCTCGGACGTGGAGCGGAAGGACGAGGCTGCCAAGCCTTTTCCGGACGGTCACACACATAGAGCGGGGCGGCCAGCATGTCAACGAAGCGACCCGCCACGGGATGCGGGTAAATGCGGCGCGGCACGGCTTGCCTGCCCGCCCGCGATGTGATGTTGTGGCCGCCTTCCTTTCGCCGGAAAGCTGCCCCACCCTGCGGCAGCCGGCGCCGCGTGACGATGGCGCCGCCGATCGAACCTCTTGCGAAGTCTTCAAGGCCCCGAAGGAGCCCGTCATGGCCGTCAAGTTCCTGCGCGCTGCGCTGTCCGCCTCCGTTCTCGCCACCGCCGCGCTCGCCGGTCCGGCCCTTGTCGCCGCGCCCGTGCTGGCGCAGGACAAGGCGGCGGAAAACCCCGTGGTCGCCAAGGTCGGCAAGGACGAGATCCGCCGCTCCGACCTGATCGCCATGAAGGAGGCGATGGCCCAGCAGATGCCGCAGTTGGGCATGCTGCCGCTGGAAGCCGTCTACCGTCCGCTGCTGGAGCGCGCCGTCGACTCCAAGCTGCTGGCCCGCGCCGCCGCCGACGAGGGCCTCGCCAAGTCCGACGCCGTGAAGCAGCGTCTGAAGGAGGCCGAGCAGCAGATCATGCAGCAGGTCTACCTGGAAACGCTGGTGGAGACCCAGGTCACCGACGCCCAGATCCAGGCAGCCTACGACGCCTTCCTGAAGGACAACCCGGCCGAGCCGGAAGTTCACGCCCGTCACATCCTGGTGAAGAGCGAGGACGAGGCCAAGGACGTCATCGCCCAGTTGAAGAAGGGCAAGGACTTCGCCGAATTGGCGGCCGAAAAGTCCGATGGCCCGTCCGGCCCCAAGGGGGGTGACCTCGGTTACTTCAAGCAGGGCGACATGGTGCCGGAATTCGCCGCCGCCGCCTTCGCCATGCAGCCGGGCGACATCAGCGAAGCGCCGGTGCAGACCCAGTTCGGCTGGCACGTCATCAAGGTCGAGGATCGCCGCCAGAGCCAGCCGCCGGCCCTGGAGGAGGTGCGCGACCAGTTGCACCAGCAGGTCGCCGGTCAGGTGATCGAGCAAAAGATGGCCGATCTGCGCGGCAAGGCCGACGTCAAGCTGTTCGGCCTGGACGGCAAGGATCTGCCGGCCGAGAACGCGGGCGACAAGGCCGCCCAGTAAGGTCATACTGCCGACATCCCGCGCTCCCCGCCGACACTGCTCCATGAGCGTCGTCCGGCGGGGAGCGCGTCCGTTCCTCCCCGTCCCTTGCGAGCCGTGATCGTCCCGCCATGAAGCTGTCCGTCTCTCCGCTTGCCCCCGCCAGCTTCCCGAAGATGCCGCCGCTGACCGGCGTCACCTTCGCAGCCCACCCCTGCGGCATCCGCTACAAGGACCGCGACGACCTGCTGCTGATGGTGTTGCCGGCCAATACCACCGTGGCCGGGGTGTTCACCCGTTCCAAGTGCCCGTCGGCGCCGGTGGACTGGTGCCGCGAGGCGCTGCGCAAGGGCAAGGGTCGGGCGCGGGCGGTGCTGGTCAACGCCGGCAACGCCAATGCCTTCACCGGCGCCGCCGGCGCCGCCGCCGTGCAGCGCACCATCGCCAAGGCGGCGGAGGTCATCGGCTGCCAGCCGGAGCACGTCTTCGTGTCCTCCACCGGCACCATCGGCGAGCAACTGCCGGACGAGCGCATCACCTCCCAGCTCGACGCCGTGTTCACCAAGGCCATGGGCGACGGCGCCGACACCGGCGACTGGCAGAAGGCCGCCGCCGCCATCATGACGACGGACACCTTCCCCAAGGGCAGCAGCCGCACCGCGACCATCGACGGGGTGACGGTGACCATCAACGGCATCGCCAAGGGCTCGGGCATGATCGCGCCGGACATGGCGACCATGTTGTCCTATGTGGTCACCGATGCCGCCCTGCCGGCCGAGGTGTTGCAGTCCATGCTGGCCAAGGGCGTCGACAAGACCTTCAACTGCATGACGGTGGACAGCGACACCTCCACCTCCGACACCCTGCTGCTATTCGCCACCGGCACCGCCGGCAACAAGCCGGTGAAGGACGCCGCCGACAAGCGCCTGAAGGACTTCAAGGCCAAGCTGACCGAGGTGCTGCTCGACCTCGCCCAGCAGGTGGCGCGCGACGGCGAGGGTGCCTCCAAGTTCATCGAGGTGCGGGTCACCGGCGCCGACAGCGGTCGCGCCGCCAAGCGCATCGCCAAGACCATCGCCGACAGCCCGCTGGTGAAGACCGCCATCGCCGGCGAGGACGCCAACTGGGGCCGCATCGTCATGGCCGTCGGCAAGGCCGGCGAGAAGGCCGACCGCGACCGCCTGTCCATCCGCATCGGCGGCGTCGAGGTGGCGGCCCACGGCCGCGCCGTCGAGGGCTATGACGAAACCCCGGTGGTCGCCCACATGAAGGGCAAGGAGATCGTCATCGAGGTCGACATCGGTCTCGGCAAGGGCAAGGCGACAGTGTGGACCTGCGATCTCACCCACGGCTACATCGACATCAATGGCTCCTACCGCACCTGACGGGCGGGCGCGGGCGCGCGCCCTGCTCGATGCCGAGGCGGGATGCACCGCCACCTTCCCGCTGCACACGCCCCGTCTGCGGCTGCGGCCGCTGACCGTGGCCGACGCAGCCAACGTGCGCGCCTGCGTCGGCGAAGCGGCGGTGGCCACCCGCACGCTCGACATCCCCCACCCGCTGCCGGCGGGGGCGGAGGCGGCCTTCCTCGCCGACATCGCCGCCGACATGACGGCGGGCAAGGCGGTGGTCTGCGCCGTCGAGCGGGCCGAGGACGGCGCTTTCATCGGCGCCTGCGGCCTCATCAACATCACCGCCGACAGCGCCGAGGCCGGCTATTGGATGGGCCGCGAGCATTGGGGGAAGGGCTACGCCAGCGAGGCGCTGGCCGCCGTCACCGCCTTCGCCTTCGACGATCTGAAGCTGGCCCGCCTGTCGGCCCATGCCTTGGCCGACAACGCCGCCAGCCTGCGGGTGATGGAAAAGGCCGGCTTCACCCTCGGCGGCCAGGAGGTGCGCGTCTCGGTGCCGCGCAATGCCCGTTTGGCAGTGCGTCTGGCCGACCTGAGCCGTGAGGCTTTCCACGCCTGGCGCGGCGGCCGGCTCAAGACGGTGCTGGTGGCGGCGGTGGCGCTCATCGACGCCGACAACCGCGTCCTGCTGGCCCGTCGGCCGGAAGGCAAGAGCATGGCCGGCCTGTGGGAGTTCCCCGGCGGCAAGGTCAATCCCGGCGAGACCCCGGAACGCGCCCTCATCCGCGAGTTGGAGGAGGAACTGGGCATCGACGTCGGCGGCAGCTGCCTCGCGCCGCTGGCCTTCGCCAGCCACGGCTACGCCGACTTCCACCTGCTGATGCCACTGTACATCTGCCGCCAGTGGCGCGGCACGCCAACGCCGCGCGAAGGGCAGGAACTGGCCTGGGTGGCGCCCAACCGGCTGCGCGACTACCCCATGCCGCCAGCCGATATCCCCCTGATCCCGATCCTGCAAACCTGGCTTTAGGGAAGGCGGGCCGCCGGTCAGTCGCGGCGGCCCATGGCTTTCAACATCTTCAGGACGGTTTCACGCTGCTCGTCGAGCGGCAGCTTCCAGTAGGCCTGGACCAGTTCCAGCGTTTCGTTCTTCTTCATCGGATCTTCCTCGAACGGCGCCCGCGGAATATCGGTGATGCCCGCCTGTTCCGGCAGGTGCTGCGTCGGACGGTGCGAGGTGATGCGGTCGTCGATGTCTTCAAAAAAGTACTGGATCGGCACCCCCATGACGCGCGCGATGTCGTAGAGGCGCGATGCGGAGACACGGTTGGAGCCACGTTCGTACTTCTGGATCTGCTGGAACGTCACGCCGACGGCGGCGGCCAGCTGCTCCTGGCTCAAGCCCAGCAGCGTGCGACGAAGACGCAGTCGGCTGCCGACATGAACATCGACCGGATCAGGACCATATTCCTTCGCTGTGATCGGCTGCCGGCGTCGTTCGAAGGGTCGTTGAGTCTGCGTCACGTTCGGTACACCGTTGTAATTGGGCGGAAACGACTTATGCTTGAGGTGTATGAAAAGATATATCGCTTCCCGTTGCGGCTCCAGTTGATTTCACAACCATACGACGCGCCCGACGTGTGGGTGTGGCGACCGGAGCCCCTCCTAATGGTCTGAATCTCCGAGGATATCATCCAATGCGAGTCGCTTCCGTCGACCGGGTCACCAATGAAACCCAGATCAGCGTCACCGTGAACCTCGACGGCACGGGCCAGTATGACATCAGCACTGGCGTGGGATTCCTCGATCATATGCTGGAACAGCTCTCGCGTCATGGGCTAATCGACCTTACGGTTCGCGCTAAAGGCGACCTTCATATCGATGCCCATCACACGGTGGAGGATACCGGCCTCGCCCTCGGCATGGCCTTCGCCAAGGCGCTCGGGGACCGCAAGGGCATCCGCCGCTATGGCAGCGCCGTCATTCCCATGGACGAGACCTGTTCGGAAGTGGCGCTCGACCTGTCCAACCGCCCCTATCTGGTGTGGAAGGTTGCCTTCACCCGCGACAAGCTGGGGGACTTCGATACCGAACTGTTCAAGGAATGGTTCCAGGCCTTCGCCCAGATGGGCGGCATCACCCTGCATGTGGTCAACCGCTACGGCGAGAATAACCACCACATCATCGAAAGCTGCTTCAAGGGCCTCGCCCGTGCCCTGCGCATGGCGGTGGAAATCGACCCGCGCGCCGCCGGCAGCGTGCCGTCGACCAAGGGCGTGCTGGGGGGAAGCCTGTAACCGGCGTCTCCCGCACGGCGCCGGGGCACCCCCGGCGCCGGAAGCGCCGTCAGGTGCGGCACTTCTCGAAGGTATCGTGGGTGCCGCCGCGCAAACTGTATTTCTTCAGCGTTCCGCCGGACACCGTGAAGACCTGATCGGGGTCGTCTGTCGCCTGCACCAATCGCTGTAGCTGGAAGAAAACCCGGTAGGCCTGCGGGTTGTCGTAGCGGAACTTGCCGCGCGCGAACCCCCACTCGGTGCGAGAGGTGCGCCAGCGGTAACCGCCGTCGGAAATGATCAGCAGCAGGCTGTCATCATCCCGGCACCGGCCTTCCTTGGCCCAAGTGCCGCGCAGGGACTCCGGCGGCACGTTGACCCAGACACCGGGACGGAAGCTGAACGCCTCGGCACCGGCCCGGCGCAAGTCGTTCTCGGTCCACAGCGACAGCAGTCCGATCACCGCCGGGATGATCACCAGCGCCGCCAACCCCGCCTTGACCACCGGGTTCTGCCACCACCGTTCCTTGGCCATGCACCCTTCCCCTTCCTCTACCCCTTGCGATGATAGCGGAAAGGTCGGCACCGGTCACCGGTCGGCACCGCCGCGCCACGTCTCGATCAGCCAGCGCGAGATGGAGTCCGGCCGGGGCAGCTTCGGCCCGGTGCTGCCGTCGCCCCACTCGCCGAAGCCGGCCAGTTCGTCGCGGTGGACCCAGCGGGCGAACTCCAGTTCGACACCGTCGATGCGCAGCGCCGTGTCGGCGGCGGTGGCCTGGAAACCAAGCATGAGCGACGACGGGAAGGGCCACGGCTGGCTGCCGCGATAGCGCACCTCGCGCACGGGGATGCCAGCCTCCTCCAGCACCTCGCGGGCAACCGCCTCCTCCAGCGTCTCGCCGGGCTCTACGAACCCCGCGAGGGTGGATAGCGCCCCCTCCGGCCACCCGCTTTGCCGCGCCAGCAGACAGTGATCGCCGTCGGTGACCAGCATGATGACCGCCGGATCGGTGCGGGGGAAATGAGCGGCGGCGCAGAGCGGATTGAGGCACTGACGCTGATGGCCACCCTTGCGGACCTCGGTCGCGGCGCCGCAGCGGCCACAGAAGCGATGGGTCTGGTGCCAGAACACCAACCCCCGACCATAGGCCAGGATGGCCGCCAGTTCGCGCGGCAGACGGTTGCCGAAGGCCCGCAGGTCAAGCCAGCGGGCATCCACCGGCAGCCCGGCCGCTGCGGCACCGGGGCCACGGTCGCGGTCGTCCGGATCGGCCGCCGGCAGCGTCGACAGATCCTCGGCGAACCACGCCACCTCGCCGGCAAGACCGAGGAAGATCGCCTCCGCCTGCTCCTCGGGCCGCTGGCGCCATAGCGGCACGCCGCCGGTGTCCACCGCGTGACGACCGTGCCACAGCGGCAACACCCGGACGTCGGGACCGGTCAACAGGGCGGCGGCGTCCTCGCGGCGCGGGTCGGCGCGGTCGAGGGGAGCCCCCGTGTAGTGCGGCAGCCGGATCATTCCGGGCCGCTCGCCAACTCCAGCCGATAGCCCCCTTCGGCGGTCAGCAGCAGGGAGACCTGGCCGGGCTTCGGCTCGATCTTCTGGCGCAGACGGTAAACGTGGGTTTCCAGAGTATGGGTGGTGACCCCGGCGTTGTAGCCCCACACCTCGTCCAGCAACTGCTCCCGCCCCACCGGCCCGCCGGCGCGGTAGAGGTATTTGAGGATCGCCGTTTCCTTCTCGGTCAGGCGGATACGGCGGCTGCGTCCCTCGTCGGTGAGCATCTTGGTGGCCGGGTGGAACTTGTAGGGGCCGATCTGGAACACCGCGTCGTCCGACGCCTCGTGGCTGCGGATGTGGGCGCGCAGCCGGGCCAGCAGCACCGCCAGCCGGAACGGCTTGGTGATGTAGTCGTTGGCGCCGGCCTCCAGGCCGGTGATGGTGTCGTCGTCGCTGTCGGCGGCGGTCAGCATCAGGATCGGGCAGCGCAAGCCCTCGGCCCGCAGGGCCCGGCAGACATCGCGGCCGTCGGCGTCGGGCAGGCCGACGTCCAGCAGCACCACGTCGAACGGTCCGTCGGTGGCCGCACGCCGATGAGCCTCGGCGGCGGTGGGGGCTTCGACGATGACGGCGAAGTCCTCCTGGGCAGTCAGCTGTTCCACCAGGGAACGACGCAGAAGGTCGTCATCGTCGACCAGAAGCAGGCGGCGTCCAGCAGTCATGGGGCTTGTCCGTATGGGTACCTTGCTGTTCTACCATTGGGCCCGTCATATTTCGACACGGTTATGCCTTGGCCCCGAATCATGCGTGCGAAAGCGGCCTTTTGTGGGCAGGCACGACGGGCTATTGTTCCGGTCCGCTGACAAGACAGGTTTCCGATGTCCGATCCCGCCATGCCGCCCGACGCCCTTGCCGCCTCCCCCGACGCCGCCCCCCTCCTGACC
>JAEWWF010000138.1 GCA_023396465.1 Pseudomonadota bacterium | reverse complement strand
CAGGCCGCACAGCCCGCGATCCTGCGGCGCGAAAGCAGGCTGGTCGTCGATGAGGCACAGCACCCGACGGCGTGGCGCCCGCCGCAGGCATAGGGTGGGGCGTAGCTCGCAGGTGAAATCGGTGAAGCTCTCCTCGGGCGCCAGCGGCCAGTCGCCATACATCAGGCGGAACAGGGCAGCGAACTCGGGCAGGGAGGAGCGGACCCGCGTCACCATCGGTCCGAGGTCGAGGCGCACCCCCGGCCCGGCAAGGTGGCGGTGCAACGCCTGTGGGTCCAGGCAGCCGACGGTCGTCAGCGGGTGGTCTGCGGGAGGATGAGCTGGCACCGGGACAGGGACTCCAGCGAGGCGGCAAGGGGGGCTTTCACCTGCGCCACTGGCAGGTCGGCTTCGGCGGCCAGCCAGTCGGCAAGGCCGGCCAGCGGGCGCGGGCCGCCTGTCGCCAACTCGGCGAAAACGGCGGCCGCCACCCCTTCCAGATGATGGATGGCGCCGCTCGGCAGGTGATAGACGACGACCTCGTCCTGCCACCGCCGCCAGGCGATCTGATCGTCGCCGACAACCCGCACGATGGCTTCGGCGGGGGGCATGATCTCAGGCTTGCATGGTGGTGATGAGGTAGCCGACGGCTTCCGAACTGGTCCACTGGCGGCCGCCCACCGGATCGCCGGCATAGAAGGCCCGGACCTCGTCGATGGACAATGGGTAGTTGCGGAAATTGGGGCTGCCCATCTCTTTGTTGAGGGCGTTGAGGAAGGCGGCGGCGTAGATGCGCTCGCTCGAATAGCCGTCAGCCAGGATTTCGTCGAAGAAGATGATCGGGCCACGGCCGAAGGCCTGGTGGAACGTGCCCAGGAACACCATGGTGCCGTCGGGCAGCACGTAGTCGAGGCGGTTGGTCTCGGCGATCATGCTGGCCAGGGTGACCTGCACCTCCGGCACCGCGCCGGCCTCGGCGCTTGGCGTCGGCATCATCATGGAGGCGGTGGTGTAGGTCGACTCGGGCACTTGCCCGGCCATGATGGCGGCCATCTGGGCTTCCGCCTGCATCTGCTCCAGGCGGGCGGCGCGGTAGGTTTCGATGGCGGCGTAATAGGCGCTCCGCCAGTCCTCCGGCCGGGCGCCGGGTTCGCAGCCGGTCTGCCCCTTCTCCATCGCCCGCTGCAACGGCGATCCTTGGAAGCCGGCGGCCGACACCGATGCCGCCGTTGCCGCCGAGAAGCACACCGTCTGGGCCCAGGCCGGGCGGGCCATCAGGGTGGTCACCACCGGCACGCCGATGAGGCCGGCCCGCAGCATGGCGCGGCGCGATGCGGAATAGGGGTTCGCCGCTTTCGGATCGTCCCCCGCAGGTCCGCGGCGCGGCGCGTCAGGGATCGGAGGCTGCTCGTTCAGGTCCATGGTCACACCATCAGAAGTGATCGTTGCAGGTCCGGACGCGGCTTCGACCGCGCGGGGCGCGTGACGGGGCGCGAAGGGAGGGCGCGCAACAGTCCGCCGCACCCTGCGATGACCCCAAGGCTAGCGGTAGCCGCCGCGAGTCCCAAGAACGCTTCCGGCTTAACGGGTTGGGTGGTTGCCGTCGCCGGTTAGGAGTGGCTACTTACACCTTTTGTCCGCCCGGCCCATAGCGGCCGGGAGCAATGATCCCCTGCGGGTCGAGGGCGTCCTTCAGGCGCGCCACGGTGCGCCAGAACGGGTCGCCCGCGTCCATCATCAGGTCCATGTTGCCGATGTCGATCCGGTAGGGCGAAAAGCCGTCGTCGCGGTAGCGGGTGTTGAGCGCCCGCAGGCAGGCATGTGCCCGTGCCACGTCGGCCGGATCGGTGCGGCGGAAGTCGATGCTCACCACGCCCTCCAACGTCCGGCCGCTCATCAGGTTCAGGGTGACCGCCGGCTGGAAGTCGTGCGCCTCGCCGACCTCGCGAGTCGCGGCCAGCATGGCGGTCACCGCCTCGCCGTGCAGCGGCACGATGGGGGCGGCGAAGACGATGCCGCCCGCGCCGGAGTCGGGGTCGAGCACCGCCGGCTCGTCGCCGCCCGCCGGCCACCAGGTGGAATGCAGGGCGGCATCGGTGGGGATGCCCTCGGTCAGGCCCATCAGCGGCTCGATGCCGCGCAGGAACGCCTGCATGCGCTTCAGGTGCAGGGCGGCGGCGACGGAATTGGCGGTGCGGCGCAGGCCCGGCGTCATGAAGCGCAGGCGGCCGAAGGGCGCCAGCCGGGCGCGCACGTGGCGGCGGGCGGCGGCGACGTGGCCGGCAGTGCCCATGATGGCGCCGATGGCGCTCCACGGACCGCGCAGCTGGCCGTTGACGATGGCCTGCGCCTCCTGCCGCGTCGCCGGCAGGCCGAGTGGGGCGAGTTGGCGGTGGACCAGCGGCGTCAGGGTGATCTCGCTGCGGCGGCGGTTGCCGACGTGGACGACGCTTTCCAGCGCCCCTTCCTGGCGCAGCTCGCGCATGGCGTCGAACAGGCCGGGCAGGGCGGCCTCGTCGCGCACCGACAGGATCAGCGTCGACAGCGCCTCCGGCCGGCGCAGCAGGGCGACGGTGGCGGCGGTGACGATGCCCAGGTTGGACTGCACGAACAGCTCGCGCAGGTCGGGACCGATGCCGTGGGGGAACAGCCGGCCGACCCGGCTGCGCCCGTCGTGGCCGAAGCCGGTGCGCAGGATGTCGCCGTCGGCCAGCACCACCTCCAGGGCGATGAGGGTGTCGGCGCGGGTGGTGTTGTAGGCGACGCCGCGCTCCAGCGTGTTGCCCACCACCGACGTGCCGGCGCCGGAGCCGGTGACGTCAAGGAAGAACCGGCTGCCGGCGTCGGCCAGGGCCTGCGACAGCTGCCCCTGGGTCACCCCCGGTTCGATGGTGGCGGTGCCGAAGGTGTCGTCGAGTTCGATGATGCGGTCCATGCCCGACAGGTCGAGCACCACGCCGCCCTCGTTCACCGGCAGGCGCGAGCCGAGGCCCCAGTTGCGGCCGCGGCTGACGGAATAGAGCGGCACGCCATGGCGGCCGGCGGCGCGCACCACCGCCTGCACCTGCTCGGTGCCGGTCGGCCGCACCGCCAGCGGCACGGCGCGGG
>JAEWWF010000113.1 GCA_023396465.1 Pseudomonadota bacterium | reverse complement strand
CTTCTAGACTGACCGCCGTGCTCCCGCCGCAGGACCCGACGCCATGCGCTTCACCGACAGCCGCGATTTCATCGCCGATCGCCCGTGGGGCGCCCTGCCGCTGGGGGAAGTTGACGGCGTGACCGTCAAGGTCCACTGGACCGACCAGCCCTACCGCTGGCACGTCAACGACGGGGCGGAGGTATTCCTGGTGCTCGACGGCGCCGTCGACATGCATTGGCGCGACGGCGGGCAGGAGCATGTCCGCCGCCTCGGTCCCGGTGCCGCCTGTTTCGCCGAACCCGGCGACGAACACGTCGCCCATCCCGTCGGCCCGGCCCGCGTGCTGGTGGTGGAGCGCAAGGGCAGCGTCTGACCGCCGCCCGTCATTCCGTCATCTGCAACAGGTCTTCCAAAGCCGCCGGCTGCGCCACCACATCGGCCAGGGTGGCCGTGTCAAGCACGCTCAGGAAGGCGTCCTGCGCCCGCGCCATCACCCCCTTCAGGCGGCAGGCCGGTGCAATGCGGCAGGTATTGGTCTCCGGCCGGAAGCACTCCACCAGATCGCGCGGGTCTTCCAGCGCCCGCACCACCGCGCCGATGCCGATGTCCGCCGCCGGCCGCGCCAGCCGCAAGCCGCCGCCCCGACCGCGCAGGCCCTCGACCACGCCGGCCCGCGTCAGGTCGTTCGCCACCTTCATCAGGTGATTGCGCGAAATGGCATAGCGTTCGGCCACCTCGCGGATGGTGATGGTGTCCGGCTGCCCGGTGAGCGCCGCCCGCTGCTGACGGACGGCCAAGGCAATCAGCAGGCGCAGGGCATAGTCGGTATGTTGCGTCAGGCGCATGGCATTCCCGCGAGGCCGGCGGTTAAAGATGTATCCAGCATATTACTTTCCCCCCCTCCCCCCAAACCAAACCGTGAGGCGGCCTGGTATCGAGAGAACGATCCGGCGCCTCGGCGACGGCGGGAAGACCCTGCGGACGCGGGGCTTGATTTGCCGCCCGGTTGGGCGGACTGTCACCGCCATGGACGAGGACGAGATCACAGCCACCGCCGCCGGCGTCGACGACCGCATCGCCCGCCGCCTGCGGGCGCGGCGGGAAGAACTCGGCCTCGACGCCGGCGAGGCGGCGGCCCGCATCGGCATCACCCGCGCCAAGCTGGCCCGCATCGAGAACGGCCGCAGCCATCCCACCACGGTGCTGCTCGGCCGCATCTGCACCGCCCTTGGCCTGACCATGACGGCGGTGATGGCGCCGGATGGCCTGGCGCCATCGGCCCCGACGGCCGACGATGCCAGCGATGGCCAAGCGCCGGGAACGACCGGCGGCACCGCCCTGCTGCGGCGGATCGAGCAGCCCGTGTGGCACGATCCCGGCTCCGGCTACCTGCGACGGGTGCTGTCGCCGCCGGGGGTCGGCTCGCCGGTGGAAATCGTCGAAATCGAGTTTCCGCCCTATGCGGACGTGACCTACGGCCCCACCGGCGCCTTCGGCGCCACCCAGCATCTGGTGGTGCTGGAGGGGGTGATCCTGGTGACCGTGGCGGGAACGACCCACCAGTTGGATGCCGGCGACTGCCTGCGCCTCTGCCTGTCGGGCGGCGGCGCCATCCAGAACCCCGGCCCGGCGCCCTGCCGCTACCTCGCCGTGCTGGCCAAGGGGCGGTAAGGAGAGATCGGGCGGCGAGGATGTCTCCGCGCCGCCCGACTGTCCTGGTCTTACGCCAAGTCTTCCCCGGCGATGGCCTTGTCGAGCAACGCCAGCGACTCGTCCACGCCATAGAGCGCGAAGAACGAGCCCATGCGCGGCCCCTGATCCTGCCCCAGCAGCACCTGATACAGGCACTGGAACCACGTCCGCAGTTCCGGGAAGGTCTCTGCATGGCCCTTGCCGACGGCATAGACCACGTTCTGCAATTCCGTGGCGTCGGTGCGATGGGCGGCCGGCGCGGCGGCGAGGCCGGCGCGCAGGTCTTTCAGCGCCGCCGTTTCCGCCTCGGTCGCCTTGCGGTAGACCTTGGCCGGCAGCACGAAATCACGGTAGTAGCGGATGGCGTAGGTCACCAGCCGGTCCAGCATCGGCGCCGTCTCGGGGCTGGCGTCCGGCGCGTAGCGGGTGATGTAGTGCCACAGCACCGCCGGGTCTTCCGAATGGGCGACACCGGCCAGGTTCAGCAGGATGCCGAACGACAGATGCGCCTTCAGGGCCGGCGGCTGGCCATGGTGGATGTGCCAGACCGGGTTGGCGAGGCGGTCCTTCGGCTCCTGTTCGGGGAACTTCTCGCACCACGTCAGGTATTCATCCACCGCCTTGGGGATGACGTCGAAGTACAGGCGCTTGGCCGCCTTGGGCTTCTGGTACATGTACAGCGCCAGGCTTTCCTCCGGCGCATAGGTCAGCCATTCCTCCACCGACAGGCCGTTGCCCTTGGACTTGGAGATCTTTTGCCCCTTGTCGTCGAGGAACAGCTCGTAGGTCAGGTTCTGCGGCGGCGTGCCGCCCATGATGCGGCAGATCTTCGACGCCAGCTCGACCGAGGGGATCAGGTCCTTGCCCGACATCTCGTAATCGACGCCGAGCACGTACCAGCGCATGCCCCAATCGCACTTCCATTGCAGCTTGCAGCCGCCCTTGTAGATGGACTGGGTGACGCGGGTGCCGTCCTCGTCCTCGAAGGTGATGAGGCCGTTCTCGACGTCGCGGTCGAGGATGGCGACCTGGAGCACCCGCCCGGTGGTCGGGCTGACCGGCAGGAACGGCGAATAGGTCTGGCGGCGTTCCTCGCCCAGCGTCGGCAGCATGACGTCCATGATGGCGTCGTAGCATTCGTTGACGCGCTTCAGGCCGCCGTCGAACTTGCCCGACATGTAGTAATCGGACGCCGACTGGAACTCGTACTCGAAGCCGAAGCTGTCGAGGAAGCCGCGCAGGCGGGCGTTGTTATGATGGCCGAAGCTCTCATGGGTGCCGAAGGGATCGGGAATGCGCGTCAGCGGCTTGCCCAGGTGCTCGCGCACGACCTCCTTGTTGGGGATGTTGTCGGGCACCTTGCGCAGACCGTCCATGTCGTCGGAGAAGGCGAACAGGCGCGTGGGCACGTCGCCGCCGGTGGCCAGCTCGAAGGCGCGGCGCACCATGGTGGTGCGCACCACCTCGCCGAAGGTGCCGATGTGCGGCAGGCCGGAGGGGCCGTAGCCGGTCTCGAACAGCACGTAGCCTTTCGCCGGTTTCTCCCCCTTCAGCCGCTGCTCGAGCAGGACGCGGGCCTCCTGGAAGGGCCAGGCGTTCGAGGCGAGGGCGAGATCGCGGAGATCGGACATGCGCGTCTGTTCCAATAAGACGGGTTGATGGGAAGGCCGCCAAGCTATGCCGAGGGCGGGCGGGCGTCAATGGCGGGGGATTGGGCGGAATTGGACGGACGTTACCAAGGCAATCGCTTCAGGGGATCGAGACAAAGCCGTCGGGTCTGCGGACATGCGCTTGCTGGAGGGCTTTGGTTTCCTGGATGGGGTTCCCCATGAATCAACCGCCGCAAAGCTGAAGCGATTCCCCTGCCCGTTCCGGCGCCTGACGGCAAAAGCGATGGGCCTCGACGAAGTGCTTGACAACCCACCCGCCCCTCACCATTATCCGCGCCCACTGGGGCTGTAGCTCAGATGGGAGAGCGCTGCAATCGCACTGCAGAGGTCAGGGGTTCGATTCCCCTCAGCTCCACCACCCCTTTCACTACCCTGATTCCAGCGGCGCCGAAATAATACGGCGCCGCTCGGTGGGCTGGTAAGCCCTTGCTGCGGGTAGGAATGAAGAAACTCAGCACAAGTCGATAACGAAAAAGCGACCCTTTTGCCGACAGGTCGCTTTTTCGTGGTGCGCCGATACGCTAGAAGGAGAAGTAAAAAACTCTTTAGCGGATACCGGCACGCTCGTCAACGCTGTCTTCGGATGGCGCTGGCCTTGTGCGGCCAAGTTCCTGCCCTGGAGGTCATGAATGACTGTACGGGCATTGCGATGCGCCCCCTCAGGGGCGAGCCGGAGCAGGTCGCCGGGAGTGGCGAATCGCTCCGACACCTTTCCAGACCTTGAGGCATCGGCGCGCGGCGCCAGTGCCCCCGGTGTCACCACGGCCTCGGTGACGGGGCTGGTCCTGCGTGGCGTGAAGGTGCTCACGCCGGCGCTGA
>JAEWWF010000039.1 GCA_023396465.1 Pseudomonadota bacterium | reverse complement strand
GCCGCCGGCCGTGCCCTGTTCCGCCGCTGGGCGGAGGAAGCCGGCTGCCGCGTCGTCACCGACGCCATCGGCAACCTGTTCGTCCGCCGCGACGGCCGCAACGCCGACCTGCCGCCGGTGGTCATGGGCAGCCACCTCGACACCCAGCCGACCGGCGGCCGCTTCGATGGCGTCTATGGCGTGCTGGCGGGGCTGGAGGTGCTGCGCACCCTGGCCGACCAGGGTATCGAGACTGAGCGCGCCGTCGAGGTGGCGGTGTGGCTGAACGAGGAAGGCGCTCGCTTCTCGCCGCCCATGATGGGCTCCGGCGTGTGGGCCGGGGTGTTCGGCGCCCAGGAAATCCTGGACAAGATTGGCCAGGACGGCGCCCGCCTGGGCGATGAGCTGGACCGCCTCGGCTGGCGCGGCCCGGCGGCGGCCGATCACCAGCGACGGCCCTTCGCCGCCTACTTCGAGGCCCATATCGAGCAGGGGCCGATCCTGGAACACGAGGGCATGGAGGTGGGCGTCGTCACCGGCGCCCAGGGGCAGCGGTGGTATGAAGTGACCATCACCGGCCAGGAAGCCCACGCCGGCCCGACGCCCATGCGGCTGCGCAAGGATGCCCTGGTGGGGGCGGCGCGGGTGGTGGATCTGGTCAACCGCATCGGCATGGAGGGCGGCGACGAAGCCTGCGCCACCGTCGGCATCCTCGACGTGCATCCCCACTCCCGCAACGTCATCCCCGGCCGGGTGTTCCTGACCGTCGACCTGCGCCACCCCGAAAACGCCACCCTGGAGCGGTTCTGCCGCCGTTTCACCGACGAGGCGCGGGCGATCTGCGACGGGCTCGGCCTGGCGGTGGAGATCAGCGAGTTCTGGCATTTCCCCTCCACCCCCTTCGACGCCACCCTGGTCGGCCGGGTGCGGGCGGCGGCGGAAAGCCACCGCTTCCGTCACCGCGACATCGTCTCCGGCGCCGGCCACGATGCCGTCTATGTCGCCCGCGTCTGCCCCACCGCCATGGTGTTCATCCCCTGCGAGAACGGCATCAGCCACAACGAGGCGGAAAACATCCGCCCCGAGGACGCCGCCCGCGGCTGCGCCGTGCTGTTCGACGCCGTGCTGGCGACGGCGTCGGCGGGTTGAGCCTCGCTGCCTGCCTGTTGCCGCACGCTCCCCCATCCTGCCCCCAGGAGTTTCCGATGCTGTGTTATCATCACCCGGATACCGCCCTGCACCGGCCGCCGCAGTTCCTGGTGCGCGGCCAGCCCAAGCCCGTGCCGGAGAAGCCGGAGCGGGTGCAAGCGGTGCTCGATGCCCTGACGGCGCGCGGCGACCATCTGGAGGTGGCGCCCGATACCGGCCCGGCGCCGCGCGCGGCGGTGCATTCGCCGGAATATCTCGCCTTCCTGGAAACGGCCCATGCCCGCTGGACGGCCATGCCGGACTCATCCTCGGCGGTCATTCCCCACGTCCATCGCGGCCCGGATATGCTGTCTTATCCCACCAGCATCATCGGACAGGCCGGCTATCACATGAGCGATACCTCCTGTCCCATCGCCGAAGGCACCTGGGCGGCGACGCGGGCGGCCGCCGACTGCGCGGTGGCGGCGACGCGGGCGGTGGCGGGCGGGCGAGTGGCGGCCGCCTATGCCCTGTGCCGGCCACCGGGACATCATGCCGGCAAGGACATGGCGGGGGGATTCTGCTACCTCAACCATGCCGCCATTGCCGCCCAGGAAGCGGCGCGGCTGGCGGCGGAGCGGGGGTTGCCGCCGCGGGTGGCGGTGTTCGACGTCGATGTCCACCACGGCAACGGCACCCAGGCCATTTTCTGGGACCGGGATGACGTGTTCTTCGCCTCCATCCATGGCGACCCCAACAGCTTCTATCCCTTCATGGCCGGGTACAGCCACGAGCGTGGCGCCGGGCGGGGCGAGGGCTTCACGCTGAACATGCCCTTGCCGCAGGGCACCACGGAAGACGCCTTCCTGGCGGCGGTGGAGCGGGCGCTGCTGGCCATCGGCCGGTTCGCGCCCACCGTAATGGTGCTGTCGCTCGGCTTCGACACGTTCAAGGATGACCCGCTGGCCTTTTTCGGCGTCACCACGCCCGGCTTCGAGCGCCTCGGCCGCCTGATCGGCCGTGTCTCCCTGCCGACCGTGCTGATCCAGGAAGGCGGCTATGCCGTCGACCATCTGGCGGCCAACCTGAGCAGTTTCCTGACGGGCTTCGAGGCGACGCATCGCCTGTCCGAACCCGCCGCCGCCTGAGATCCCGGAGGATCATCCGCAATGTGCGCAGCAGACAACGATCCCGTCACCGGCAAGGCGACGCCGGTGCAGCACCTGGAAAACGACCGCACCCGCGTCACCGAGTGGCGCTTTGCTCCCGGCGACGAGACCGGATTTCATACGCATGAGTACGATTACGTGATCGTGCCGGTGACCGCCAGCCGCATGCGCCTGGAACACCCGGACGGCAGCGTCACCTATGCCGACCTGGAGCCGGGCCGCAGCTACTTCCGCCCCGCCGGCACCGCCCACAACGTGGTGAACGAGGGCATCGGTGATCTGATCTTCGTCGAGGTGGAGTTCCTGGAACCGGCTGCCGCCGCCGGGGCCTGACCGTCATGACCACCGCCCGCGCCGTGCCAGCCGCCCCTGCCGCCGCCCCCACCGCCGTGCCCGCCGATGGCGGCGGCACCGCCTACAAGATCGCGCTGGTGCTGTGCATCAGCCTGTTCTGGGGCGGCAACTGGCCGGCGGTGAAGACTGTGCTGTTCGAGCTGCCGCCGCTCACCCTGCGGGCCATCGGCTTCGCCACCGGCGGCATCGTGCTGCTGGGCTGGGCGGTGGTGAAGGGGCTGCGGCTGCGGGTGCCGGCGGCGGAACTGCCGTGGCTGCTGGTGACCGGCATCCTCAACATCCTGGTCTTCAACCTGTGTACCGCCTTCGCGCAGCTGGTGATGCCCACCTCGCGCGCTGCCATCATCGCCTTCACCATGCCGGTGTGGGCGACGTTGCTCGCCCTGCCGCTGCTCGGCGAGCGGCCGGGGGCGCGGCAGGTGGCCGGGCTGGCGCTTGGCATGGCGGGGCTGCTGGTGCTGCTGGGGCCGGAGGCGGTGAGCGGGCAGGGCGGGCCGCTGCTGGGGCCGGCGCTGATGCTGACGGCGGCGGTGTCGTGGGCGCTCGGCACCGTGCTGATGAAGCGGCGCGGCCAGTGGGTCGGGCATGCCATCGTCGTCACCGGCTGGCAATACGCGGTGGCGGCGGTGCCGTTGGTGCTGCTGGCGGCGGCTGTCGAGACGCCGCCACCCCCCACCGCGTGGCATCTGCCAACCTGGCTGGCCCTCGGCTATCATCTGATCTTCTCCATCTGCATCGCGCAGATACTGTGGTTCGTCATCGTCAAGCAACTGACTGTCGGTCAGGCGGCTGTGGCGACCCTGCTGGTGCCGGTGGTGGGCGTCGCCGGATCCGTCGTCATTCTGGGCGATGCCCTGACCGTGCGGCTGGTGGCGGCGCTGGCTCTGGTGGTCTCCGGGGTCGCCTGCGTGATGATCCGCCGCCGTCGGATGCCCTGAGAAGGCCGGCGGCGGCGCTTCCCTCCCGCTCCGACAGGCGCTATGGTGCGCCGATGTTCGGTCTGCTGTCCCTGTTCGGTCGCTCGCGCGACATCCAGCGCCTCGACGACGCCTTGCGCGCCGCCGGCTTGCATCCTGCCCTGGTGCCGGAGGCGGTGAAGCTCACCGTGCTCAAGGTGCTGGGGGAGGGGCGCCAGAACCCTGCCGCCTTGCGTCATGCCGGCGACCTGCTGGCCTATATGATGCTGGGGGCCGACGACCACGCCAACGCTGCTGGCGCGGAGGCGGCGGCGCGGGTGGAGCAGCGCATCGAGGACGCCGTGGCCGCCGGCGACAGCGACGACGCCCGCCTGATCCTGCTGTGCCTGCAAGCGGGTGTGGCGCAGCCGGGCGTGGTGCGGCGGTTCGGTCTGGAAGCGGAATAGGAGCCCGGCCCATGGCCGCCGACGGTCTGGAACAGCGCCTCATCGACCTGGAAAGCCGCCTTGCCCACCATGAGCGCATGGCGGAAGACCTGTCTGACGTCATCGCCGAGCAAGGCCGTCTCATCGACCGCATGACATTGCAACTCCGCCGCCTCATCGACCGCGTCGGGGAGTTGGAGGCCGGGCCCGTGCGCTCGCCGTTCGACGAGCCGCCGCCGCCTCATTACTGACGCTTTTCTTTGTTGGACTGCCTTGCAGAGACACGCAACGGGACGCGCCGCGTCGGCGGCCGCAACCTGCTGGCGGTGGTGCGTGTTGGGCAGTGATCAAGGGGCGCCCGCCACCCGGCGCCGGTTCCGTCGCAGGAGGTTTCTTTCCATGGCCGTTCGCCGCTCCGTCCGTCTCCCCATCCGCCGCCTCGCCGCCGCCGCCGTGGTGGGCTCCACCCTGGTTCTTGGGGCTTGCGCGGGCGATTCCACCGGGCTCGGGATTAATCTGGTGTCGGATCAGCAGGTGGCTCAGATGGGGGCTCAGACATGGCAGCAGATGCGCCAGGAAATGCCGCCGTCGCGCAACGCCACTTATCAGCAGGCGGCGCGGCAGATCGCCGACCGGCTGCTGATCGCCGCCGGGCATGATCCCAAGCAGTGGGAGGTGCAGGTCTTCGCCGGCGAGGAAGCCAATGCCTTCGCGCTGCCGGGGCGCAAGATCGGCGTCTACGAGGGCATGTTCCGTGTCGCCGCCAACGAAAGCCAGCTGGCGGCGGTGATCGGCCATGAGATCGGCCATGTCGACGCCAGCCACTCACAGGAGCGCCTGTCGAGCCAGATGGCCACCCAGTTGGGCGTCGATCTGGCCGGGGCCGCCCTTGGCCAAGCGGGGCTCGGACAGCCGGAACAGGTGGCGGCGTTGCTGGGGGCAGGGGCGCAGTATGGTCTTCTGCTGCCCTATTCGCGCAATCAGGAACTGGATGCCGACCGCCGTGGTCTCCTTGTCATGGCGCGCGCCGGCTATGATCCGCGCGGGGCGGTGGAACTGTGGCAGCGCATGTCGCAGGCGGGTGGGGCGCAGCCGCCGGTGTTCGCCTCCACCCATCCCGGGCATGAGCAGCGCATCCAGTACCTGCAACAGATGATGCCGGAGGCGCTGGAGGTCTACCGTCAGGCGGGCGGGCGGGTATAACGCTCGCCGCTGGATCGGCCTCGGCGGATGGCGAGGCCGGAGTCAGGCATCGGGCGCCGTCCGATCCGGGGCACCGTCCGATGAGCGGGGTTCGGGCGTGCCGCCGTCGAAGTCGCCGACCCCCTGGGTCAGGGCCCAGCATGCCAGACGGATGGAGCGGGGAATGCGGATCGGTTTACCGTCGCGTTCCCCTTTCTCGTAATACTGCACGATCCGATGCTTGAGCCCGAGTGCAGCCGCTGCGTCCTTCTGTGACAGATTGAGCGACTTGCGCCAGAGCTTGAAGGCCTTGGGGGTCATGATGTACCTCCCTCGGATGGGCCTTGGGTTAGATTGCCGTCGGGACGGCGACGATCTAGCCTCCAGTTTACGGACCGATGGCGCCGCTTGCAACGCACAATGTGCGGCTTTTCCTTGCTTGGATCGCACGAAGTGCGTATACTTATGGCTTGCAGATATTCGGGCGACTGCCCCTCTCCAGGACGCCGCCCCACCGCCAGCAGGGGGAGGGTCATGTCATGACTGCTGAAATCATCCGCCCCGCGCGGTTCTCCGTCGATCCCCAGGTCGCCAGCCCGCTTCAGCGCATGCGGCTGGCCAATGCCAATGCCGCCAACGGCGTCCTTGCCGTGCGTGAGGGTCTTGTCGGTCTGGGGCAGGACGAGGATCTGGAGCGCGCCCGCGAACTGGCCGATCTGGCCGAGGCGCTGGGGGTGCAGATGCGTCGGTTGGCCGATGAAACCCGTCGTTTCATCGACGTGCTGCGGGCCGACTGACAATCCGCGGCTCCACACACCGGCCCCGCCGTCCTTGGATGGCGGGGCCGGTGTGTTGCAATGGGGACGGATCTGTTAAAACCCCATCAGCACTGCGCTTGTATGCTGGTCAGCGCACGGCGGACTTGATACTACCTTCTGCGGTGCAACATAGTGATTGGCGTCGCGGCATGCGCCGCGCCGCGGATGGGGAACAGCGCAAACGCAGGAGGGCTTCGTGTCCTATTACGCGACCATGTACCAGGACAAGCTGTGCAGCGCGGCCGAGGCGGCCAAGCGGGTCAACGATCGAGAGAACCTGGTGCTCGGCATGGGCACGGCGATGCCGCCCGCCATCATGGCCGCCATCGCCGAGCGCGTGAAGCGCGGCGAATTCACGCGGCTGCCTGTCTATTACATGCACGCCAGCGACGCGGCGGTGAAGACCCTGCTGGTGCCTGAGCTGATGGATGTGGTGAAGCCGCATCCGCTGTTCATGTCCGGCTTCGACCGCGCCCTCGCCAAAAAGGGCTACGAGGTCGGCAAGGAATACATCCATTTCGTGCCCTGCGCCTTCCACCAGGCCGGCAAGCTGCTGACCGAGGAAATCGGCGCCGACTGCTTCGTGGTTCAGGTGTCGCCCATGGACCGCGCCGGCTATTTCTCGCTCGGCACCAGTCCCGACTACGGCGCCACCGTGGTGCGCAACTGCAAGCGGCTGATCGTCGAGGTCAACCCCAACATGCCGCGCACCTTCGGCGAATGCCTGCTGCATGTGTCCGAGGTGGACGCGGTGGTTGAGCACACCTCGGTCCTGATGGAGGCCCACTCCAAGGAGGCCAGCGACGAGGACGAGAAGATCGCCGCCTTCATCGCCGAGCACATCCCCGATGGCGCCACTCTCCAGATGGGTATCGGCGGCGTGCCCAACTCGGTCATGTCCTTCCTGTCCAACCACAAGGATCTGGGCCTGCATTCCGAGCTGTTCAGCCCCGCCATGGTCGACCTGATCAAAAAGGGCGTGCTGAACGGCAAGCGCAAGAAGCTGTTCCCCTATAAGCACGTCTACACGCTCGCTCTCGGCAACCGCGAGATGTTTGACTTCATGAACGACAACCCGTCCATCGTCGGCTATCCGGTGGCGTGGGTGAACAACCCGGCGGTGATCGCCAAGAACAACGACATGATCTCGGTCAACGGCGCCATCGAGGTGGACCTGACCGGCCAGATCGGATCGGAGTTCGTCGCCGGACACCAATTCTCCGGCACCGGCGGTCAGCTCGACTTCGTGCGCGGCGCCTATGCCTCCAAGGGCGGCAAGTCCTTCATCGCGTTGCATTCGACGGCCAAGAACGGCCAGCTGTCGCGCATCGTGCCGCGTCTGTCCGGTCCGGTGACCGATCCGCGCATGGACACCCATCATGTGGTGACCGAACACGGCCTCGCCAACCTGAAGGGCAAATCCATGCAGGAGCGGGCCGAACTGCTCATCGGCTTGGCGGCGCCGCAGTTCCGCGAGGAATTGGAGATCGAGGCCAAGAAGCTCGGTCTCATGTAACGCCACGCCGTGGCTTCCGAGGCCGCCACCGGCGGCTGCCGGGCGAGATATCGGATGGGCGGGCGCCGGAGCGGGCGCCCGCCCTTTTCACGTCGTAACATGGGCGCCATCAACTCTTCACGCCGGTGACGTTGATCCCGCAGCCATAGCGGCCTAGCGTCGCTGCCACGGTTAACCTTCAAACTTTTGGGGGAATGCCATGGCCTCGCATGTGGTCGACGATGGTCGGCTGACCTCGCGCGCTCGACGCCTGTCGGTGCAGGACATGGCGGCGCGTCTGCCCATCGGGCGGCGCATCGCCCTGCTGGCGGCGCTGGCCCTGCTGGCGTCGGCGGTGGCGGCGGCGGCTTATCTGGTTGGGCAGGCGCGGCTGGATGCCGCCCTCGGCCGGCTGGAGGCTTTCCGCCAGATCGGGTCCGAGGCGGCGCGCATGGAACTGGCGCTGGCCCGCCTGCAACTGGACGAGCGCGATTTCCTTGTCCACCTCGATCCGGCGGCGGCTGAGGCTTACCGCGCTGGGCTGACCGATGTGGCGGCGGCGCTGGCGGCGGTCGGGGAGCGGACGGAGGCGCAAGGCATCGCGGATACGGTGGCCGATTTGGCCGACCGTCTGGCCACCGCCGGGCGCCAGTTCGAGACGGTGGTCGACAGCCGCCGCACCCTCGGCCTGAGCCCGCAGGAGGGCCTGTGGGGCCGACTGACCGCCTCCACCGCCGCCGTCCAGCATGAACTGGCGCAGTGGCCGCAGATGGACAAGCTGCGCAGCCGGTTGGAGGCCATGCGCCGGCATGAGCTGGCGTTCATGCTCACCGAGGACGAGCGGGAGTTGGGGCCACACCGAAAGGCTTTCAACGAGTTCGATTTCGGTCTCCTGGAAGCGCCGCTGGACGACGCCACGCGGCAAAGCCTGGGCACCCTGGCGACCAGCTATCGCGGCGATGTCGAAGCCTATGCCGCCGGCCGTCTCCGTCTGCGGGCTGAGGTGGCGGCGCTGGACGCCTCCTTTGCCGGACTGGCGCCGGCCTTTGAAACGGTGTTCGCTTTCAGCCGTGACGGCATTCACGAGGCCCTGGCAGCGCAGAAGCGGGTGCGCCAACAGACCGCCCTGCTGATGGTCGCCACCGGCGGCGTGGTGGTGGTGCTCCACCTCATCGTGGCGGTATTTCTGGTGCGCAGCATCACCCGGCCCATCGCCGCCATTGACGGCGCCATGCGGGCCCTGGCGGCGGGTGATCGCCATTCCGCCATCCCCGGCACCGGGCGGCAGGATGAGATCGGCGCCATGGCGCGATCCATCGAGGTGTTTCGCGGCGGACTGCGGCGGGCCGACCAACTGGCCGCCGAGCAGGTGGTCGAGCAGGAGCGGCGCGACCGCCGTCGCCAGGAGATCGAGGATGCCATCCGCCGCTTCGAGGGCACCATCGGCGATGTGCTGGCGGCCCTGTCCCACGCCTGCCGCGAGATGACCGAGACCGCCCATGCCATGGCGGACTCCTCGGCCGCCACCGACCAGCGCGTGCGCGCCACGGTGGCCGCCGCCGCCGAGGCCGACGCCAGTGTGCGCGACGTCGCCGCCGCCACGGACGGCCTCTCGGCCGCATTGCGCCAAATCGAGGCCGACGTGGCGGAAAGCGCCCGCATCGCCCAGACGGCGGTCGCCAAGGCCGAGGCGGCGGAAGGCATCATGCAGGCGTTGGGACAGGCGGCGCAGCGCATCGGCGAGGTGCTGGGCTTCATCACCACCGTTGCCGAGCAGACCAATCTGCTGGCCCTGAACGCCACCATAGAGGCGGCACGGGCCGGTGATGCCGGCAAGGGCTTCGCCGTCGTCGCCAACGAGGTCAAGGCGCTGGCGACCCAGACCGCGCGGGCGACGGAGGAGATCGCCGGTCAGATCCGCGCCGTGCAGGCGGAAACCCGGCAGGCCCAGGCTGCCATCGGCGACATCGTCACGGTCAATGGCGCCGCCGAGGACATTGCTCGCCGGGTGGCGGCGGCGGTGCAGCGCCAGGGCGCCGCCATGGCCGGCATCATGACCAACGTCGGGCGGGCGTCCTCCGGCTCCACCACCGTCGGCACCAGCATCGGCGGGGTACGAAGCAGCGCCGAGGCGACAGGAAGCGCCGCCGCGCGGGTGGCCGATGCCTCCGACCTGCTCGGGCGCCAATCGGACGCCTTGCGCCGGGAAGTTGAGACGTTCCTCGGCGGCATCCGCGCAGCTTGAGCGTTCCGACCAAAGGTGTGGCGGAAATTCCTCGGAAAGAACGACTGATTCCATCGAAACCGGCACCGCCTCTGCTATAGTTATGGAAGCTTCCGTGACGGACGGGAGCGCGGGGAGACGCAGGGCGCGGTCGACATCATGATGCGAGGCATGTGGCAGCGGCTCGCCGCCCTTGGGGTGGCGTTGGTCTGCCTGCTGGTGACCCTCCTCGTCTGGCGCTATGCCGACGAGACGGGCCGCCGCATCACCGATCTGGAGTTCGAGCGCGGGGCGCGCCGTGTGGAACGGGCGGTTCTTGAGCGTATGCGGTCGCTTGAGACCATGTTGCGCGCCGCCCAGGGTTTTGCCGTCACCGCCGCCGTCGATGCCGAGACCTGGCGCCGGTTTGCCGATACCCTAAGGCTCGGCGATGGTCGGGGCGGGGTCGAGGGGCTTGCCTATCTGGACCTGGGCGACGGCGGCACCACTGCCCGCATCCGCCTGATCGAGCCGGCCGACCGGCTGAGCGCCGCCATTGGCTACGACACCATGAGCGACCCTCCGCAAGCGGAGGCGCTTCGCCGCGCCATCACCGCCGGCGAGCCAGTTCTCAGCGGCCGCTTCCGCTCGGTGGTGCGG
>JAEWWF010000034.1 GCA_023396465.1 Pseudomonadota bacterium | reverse complement strand
TTCCTGCGCGGCGGCAGCGATGCCGTGCAGGATTACGAGCTGCTCGAACTGCTGCTGTTCAGCGCCATCCCGCGCCGCGACGTCAAACCCATCGCCAAGACCCTGCTGAAGCAGTTCGGCTCCGTCGCCGGCGTGGTCACCGCCCGGCCGGAGCAGCTGATGCAGGTGGACGGCATCAAGGAAGCCTCCGCCACCGCCCTGAAGGCGGCCGAGGCGGTGGCGGTGCGGATGCTGCGCGATCAGGTGATGAACCGGCCGGTCATCACCTCATGGGACGCGCTCATCGACTACTGCACCGCCAGCATGGCCTTCCGCGACATCGAGCAGTTCCGCATCCTGTTCCTCGACAGGCGCAACTGCCTGATCGCCGATGAAATCCAGCAGCGCGGCACCATCGACCACACCCCGGTCTATCCCCGCGAAGTGGTGAAGCGGGCGCTGGAGTTGCAGGCGAGCGCCATCATCATGGTCCACAATCATCCAAGCGGCGACCCCACCCCTTCGGAAGCGGACATCGCCATGACCCGCCTGGTGCGCGATGCCGCCCAACCGTTGGGTGTGGTGCTGCACGACCATGTGATCGTCGGTCGCGGCCGCCATACCTCGATGCGGTCGCAAGGACTTATATGACAGGTGGCGTAACCTTCTATAACATAAGGATTTGACCGCAAGGCGGGCACGCTGTATGAGGGCATGATAACCTTTCGGCCTATGGCTACGCCGATTGGTAGGGGATTCCGTTCATGTATGACGCCTACAATACCATCGTCCAACTGGTCGAGCGCCTGCACCGCCATTTCCTGGACGTGCTGCGCGCCGAGTTGCGCCGCATGGGCGTCAACGACATCAATGCCGTTCAGGCCCTGCTGCTCTCCAACATCGGCGATGATGACGTGGTGATCCGCGACCTGAAGGATCGCGGCTACTATCACGGCTCCAACGTCAGCTACAACATCAAGAAGCTGACCGAGTTCGGCTACATCGAGCAGGAACGGGCCGAGCACGACCGCCGCGCCGTGCAGTTGAAGCTGACCGACAAGGGCATGAACCTCTGCTTGGCCATCCGCGACATGCAAAAGGGTCTGGCGGAAAACCTCAACACCATCGGCGGCGCCACCCAGGAAGAAATGCGGGACGCCGAGACAGTGCTTCAGAAGCTGGAACGCACCTGGACGGATTTCATCCGTTACGGCGGCCGCTGACGGCCGCGACGGCCTAACCTATTCCGGCGCCGTGACGATGATGGTTTTGGCGAACAGCTCGGTATAGTTTCCGTCCGCGATGATGAGCTGCGTTTCGCCCGGCTTCTCGGCGAAGATGAACAGCATGTCCGGCGATTCCACGCCCACCGTCACGATACCGGGAAAGGTGTCGATGGTGGTGACCGGAACTTCGCCCAGACGAACGATCTCCATCTGCCCCACCGTCAGTTCCAGAACCGGCAACGCATCGGCATCCTGCCCCTCGCTGGTGGACGGATCGGGATCGGGAATGGGGACGATGGGCGCGGTGAACGGATCGGCCCGTTCGGTCGCTGTCGCCGCCGGGCTCGGCGGCACCTTGTCGGCGGCCAGGGCGGGAGTGGCCAACGGACTCAAGGCCAGAAACAGGATCAGCGCACGGCGCATGGGGCGGAAGCCTTTTTGCGGGACCTCCGACGACGCTACCGCAGGCGCGAAGGCGGCGCAAGACAACCCCGGCCCTCACCCTCCCCCGGGTTCGACGGTCATGCTGTTTCCGCCGGCCCGACGCGCAGTTGATGGAGCGGGAACCCCTCCACGTCGGCCACCAGATCAACCAGGACGCGGGCCATGTGATCGGTCAGCAGGACCCCGCGCTCGGCATCGGCATCCTCGGCATCGCCCACGGCGCCCTCCGGGTTGAGATCCTGCGCCGCCCAGGCGAAGCCCACCGGTTTGTCGGAGCGCAACACCTCGCAATCCGCCGCCATATCCTCGGCCAGCGAGGGGAAGCGGGCGACGAACTCGGTGCGGACCAGATCGGCGCGCAAATGCAACATCATGCTGGTTTCCACCGCCCCGCCATGAATGCCGAAGGTCAGTTCCTCCTCGGGAAAAAGGTCTGGGGGAACGCCCAAGCGGGAGGCATTGGCCCGCACCACCAGCATGCGGAAACGATCACGCAACCGGCTGGCCACGATATCGACGATCTGCCCCTGGCCGCCGTGGGTATTGAACAGGATCAGCTTCCGGATGCCGGTTCGGGCAACGCTGGCCCCGACCTCCGTCCACAGGGCGATCAGCGTTTCCGCCGACAGGGTGAGGGTGCCGGCGAAGCCCGAATGCTCGATGGAATGGCCGATCGGCAGGGTGGGCAGGACCAGAACCGTGCGGGACTCCGGCAGCAGTTCCAGCATGCGGGCGACGATGCCTTCGTTCAGGCAGGCATCGGTATAAAGCGGCAGGTGCGGCCCATGCTGCTCGATGGCCGCCACCGGCAGCAGGGCGATGACCCGCTCGGGATCGACGGTGGCGAAGTCGTCGGTCGTCAGATCCTGCCAGTAGCCGCTCTGCAATCCGTTCAAGGCCGCCTCCCACACATCGGTTGCCGGCAGTTTTACCCCGCCAGCCGCCGTTGTCACCAGGGAACCACACCGAACATCGCGGGCAGTCACCGCGTTGACCCGGCACATCCGATCCAACACCAAAGGAGGATCCTCATGCGGACGCTCAACGGCAAGACCATCGCCATCCTGTCGATGGATGGATTCGAGCAGTCGGAACTGCTGGAACCGCGGGCGAGGTTCAAGGAGGCCGGCGCCACCGTTCATGTGGTATCTTTAAAGTCCGGTGAGTTGCGCGGCTGGAACAAGACCGATTGGGGCGAGACGGTGCCGGTCGACACGCTGATCGACGAGGTAAAGCCCGAGGACTACGACGCCCTGGTCATCCCCGGCGGCCAGATCAACCCCGACCTGCTGCGGGCGGAGCCCAAGGCGGTGCGGTTCGTGCAGACCTTCAATCGCTCCGGCAAACCCATCGGCGCCATTTGCCACGGCCCCTGGATGCTGATCGAGGCCGGCCTCGCCAAGGGTCGGCGCATGACCAGCTACCACTCCATCCGCACCGACCTGAAGAACGCCGGCGCGATGGTGGAGGACGCCGAGGCGGTGGTCGATGAAGGCATTGTCACCAGCCGCAAGCCAGACGACATCCCCGCCTTCGTCGAGGCCCTGGCGACCGAAATCGCCGCCGGCACGACTCATGAGCGCGCCGCCTGACCCACCGACGGAAGACGGCGATCACGGCCCGGAGCTTGCTCCGGCGCGGCCTCACGGTCATGCTGGAAGGCCCGCAGGACCGGAGGTTTCCATACCGTGATCGTCGCCTACTGCTTCCGCGCCGGCGCCATTCACCGGCGTATCATGGGTCCGGGCGACCCGCTGCCCGAGGGCACGACCTGGATCGACGCCCTTCATCCCACCAGCGAGGAACGGTCCGCCCTGGCGGCGGCGCTGCACATCGACCTGCCGACCCATGAGGACATGGTGGAGATCGAGGCATCCAGCCGGCTGTACGAGGACGGCGGCAGCCTTTACATGACCACCACCGTCGTCGCCTATGCCGAGACGGAGGCGCCGGAAGCCGGGGTGCTCACCTTGGTGCTGGCGCCGCAAGCGCTGGTGACGCTGCGCTATGTCGAGCCGAAGTCCATCGGAATCTTCGCCGACCGCCTGCACCGCGCGCCGCAGTTGGGAGCCACTCCGGCGGCGGCCCTGATCGGCCTTCTCGATACGCTCATCGACCGTACCGCCGACGTGCTGGAGCAGATCGCCGTGCGGCTGGAGCGCCTGTCTCAGGACATTTTCGATCGGGCCTGGCCCCAGGAAAGCAGAGCCCCGCGCCGCGACCGCCGCCACGCGCCGGCGGAACGCGACCTCCAGGAGGTGCTGCGCGGTATCGGCAAGGCCGGCGATCTCGCCGGCAAGGTACGCGACAGTCTGGCCGGCCTGTCGCGGGTGGTGGCCTATGTGATGGCGGCGCAGCCCGACCTCGGCACCGACCAGAAGCGCACCCTGAAGACCTTGCAGCGCGACATCCAGTCGCTGGCGGAGCACGACAACTTCCAGGCCGCCCGGGTGAGCTTCCTGCTGGACGCGACGCTGGGCGCCATCAACATCGAGCAGAACAACATCGTGAAGACGTTCTCCGTGGTGGCCGTCGCCTTCATGCCGCCGACGCTGATCGCCAGCATCTACGGCATGAACTTCGAGATCATGCCGGAACTGTCCTGGCCGTTCGGTTATCCCCTGGCGCTCGGACTGATGGTTCTGTCGGCGGTGCTGCCCATCGGCTACTTCCGCCGTCGCGGCTGGTTGTAGCGCAGGGGGTCAGGAGCCGCGGCCACTGCGGGCCGCCTTGTCGGCGTACATGCGAGCATCGGCCTCTTCCAGAAGGGCGTGAATGCTGTCGGCGTCGCTTGGATAGACGGCACAGCCGACGCTGGTGCCAAGGCGGATATCCTCGCCCGCGATACGGAAGGGTTCGGCGATGGCGCCGCGGATGCGGCCCGCGAGCAGGCGGGCTTCCGCCATTGAGGCGGTTTCCGCCGAGACCAGCACGAACTCGTCACCGCCCACCCGCGCCAGCGTGTCGGAGCGGCGGATGACGCCGGAGATGCGAGCACCGACCTCGATCAGCAGCTGATCGCCGGCACGGTGGCCATGGCGGTCATTGACCGGCTTGAAGCCGTCGAGGTCGAAGTAGAACACCGCGAAGTGCATGCCCGAGCGGTCGCTGAGGGCGATGAGTTGCTCCAGGCGCTCCAGCAGCAGGCGGCGGTTCGGCAGGCCCGTGAGATGGTCGCGCAACGCCAGGTCGGCGGCCTGGCGGTGGGCGCGCAGGGCGACGAAGAACAGTGCCGCCACCAGCGCCGTCATGCTCCAGCCCACCAGCCGCACCAGCATGACCTCGGGGGCGCCCACCGTCTGTAGCCGCGCCGCCAGCGTCCAGCCGCCGCCGGGAATGCGCACCGGCAGACTGATCGCCCCCCGCGCGAAAGCCTCGGGCCTGCCGTCGATGATCATGGCCGGTCCATGGAGCGAGGCCTCGCTGCGCCAGCCGATGTCGAGCGGCAGCGCATGGTCGTTGAGGCCGGCCACCGCCACCAGCGCATCACGCTCGACGACGATCGACAGCGCCCCCCAATAGCGCATGGGAAAATCTGGATGATAGGGCAGCCGACGGACGAAGATCGGAATGCGGAGAATGAAGGCGCTGCCGCCCTGCACCAATTGCACCGGGTCGCTGAGGACGTTGCGGGCAAGATCCCGCGCCTCCTCCAGCGTCGCCCATTGGTCGGACATGTCCTGATAGCGCAGCCCGAGGGCGCTCTCATTTCCGGCGAGGGGGTGAACCATGGTGACCACATTGTCCGGCGCCAGCGCCATGTGGCGGATGAGCGGCACCGCCTGCCGCGCCTCGGACGCCACCGCGACAAAATCGTCCTGGGTCAGGAAGGGCCGCTGGCGCACCGCGTTGGCGACCTGCTCTCCCACCGTTTCCACCAGACCGACCGCGCCCTCCAGGCGGGCCCGCGCGCCGCTGAGAAACAGGCTGGCGGCGGCAGTCAGATGCTCTTCCACCCGCTTGCCAGCCAGATTGGCGACCCATTCCGTCATCACGCCGCCAATCACCAGGCACAGCAGCAGGGTCAGCACCGGCAGGCGACGGCGAACCACGGCCTGAGCCGTGGGCGCATGATGACCGACAGAGGAGGACGAAGGTGTGGAGACCGACCGATCCATTGGCTCACCGCAGGCCGCACCGCACGGGGGCGGCAAAATTTCATGACCACTGGATATCTCCAGGCCACCTAGACCAAGGATAACGGTCAGCTTTGGCCCGTCGAGGCAAAAGGTGAGTAACTATGCCATATTGCCTAGTCTATATAGTACCAATGTCCCATTAAGATAGTCTTACTCCCCACCGACTCTTTTTACTCCCCAGCTCTTAACCCCACCACAAGCAACCAAACCATCACCAAGACGGCTCCCAGGTGGCAGGCAACGCCCGAAACTTTATAAAATCTGAATCGCGAACCGGAGAAATAATAATACCGCCCCACTTTCGCGCCTCCAATTCTTTGGTCGCCGCTTCCATGACGCAGGACGAGAAATGCAAGTCCTTCTGGCTTTTGGAAAGAGACGCACCGGCATAGACCAAAGGGTATTGCCGTGCATCCCATATTCCCAGGAACGTTCCTCCGCCCTCGGCGTAGAGTGGATCGGACCCTCATCCACAAGATCATGGGCCACCATGACACGAGGCGCCTTTGCCGACTGGCGCCAGGGGAGATACCGATATCGTGACCTCGATTCTGAATACCATTCAGACGCGGACCGCCACGGTGTTCTTCGCCGGAGTGCTGGCCCTGATGCTGACCCTGGCGACCATCCTGACAGCCGTGGTGGAGCCCACCTTCTCCCGCCTGGAGCAGCGTGAGGCACATTTGGCCGGCGCTCGTGTCGGCGAAGCAGTGCGCGCGGACCTGGAAAGCCTCGACAAGCTGGTGCGCAGTTGGGCGTCATGGGAGGACAGCGTCGCCTTCGCCAACCACCGCGATCAGGCAACCTATGTCGAGGCCAACCTCCAACCGAACATCCTGGAGGCCCTCGACATCGACCTGATGGTGTTCACCGATACGGCGGGCAAGGTTATCTGGAGCGGCCGCGTCTCGGGACAGGATGGCGACGACCTGGAACTGAGCGAAGGTCTGCCCGCCGGCGGATCGGTGACGCCGCCGGCCCTCGTGCAGGTGCCACGAACCGGCAGTCGAATGGTCGGTCTGTGGCGCTGGCAGGGGGAGATTCTGCTGGCCGCCACCCGCCCGATCACCGATGGCAGTGAAACCCTCGATCCGCAGGGCGCCATCACCATGGCGCGGCGGCTGGACGCGGAGGCGCTGGAAGCGCTGGCGTCGCGCCTGCGTCTCAGCCTCGCGGGGCGGGTACTGCCCGAGGCTCCCACGCCCGCCGCCCCCGGCGCATCGGGAGAGAGCATCCGCATCAGCGTCATCGACGACCGCCACATCGTCACCACCGTGACCCTGAACGACATCCGCGGCCACCCGGCGATGGCGGTGGACATCCGCCAGCCGCGCGACCTGATGGCGGCGGCGCGAGAGACCCTGAACACCGCCTGGGGCATCGCCGTCACCGCCATTCTGGCCATCGTCGGCTTGCTGGCGGTTACCTTGCAGGTGCTGATCGTGCGGCCGTTGCTGACCCTCAAGCAGGCTGTTACCCGACTGGGCAACGGACAGGACATGACCGCCGCTGGCCTGCCGGTGCGGCGGCACGACGAGATCGGATCGGTGGCCCGCGCGGTGGCACACATGCACGACCGCATCAGCCACCTCGCCCTTCACGACATGCTGACCGGGTTGCCAAACCGGCTGTCCTTCTCCACCCGCGCCCACGGCATCATGGCAGGCGCCCTGGCGGGGGGACACCGGGTGGCGGCCATGGTGGTGGACCTCGACCGCTTCAAGCCGGTGAACGATACCTATGGCCACGATGCCGGCGATCTGGTCCTGCGACAGGTGGCCGACCGCATGACCCAGGTGGTGCGCGACACCGACGTGGTTTCCCGCGTCGGCGGCGACGAATTCGTGGTGCTATGCGCCATCCAGCACGACGATCAGGCCGCCGAGATCGCCGAGCGCATCGTCCACAGTCTCGCCCAGCCTTTCCATCTCGCCGATGGCCGGCCGGTCGAGATCGGCTGTTCGGTCGGCGTCACCGTCTGCGGGCCGGATGACCGCAGCGGCCTTGATTACCTGCTGGCCCTAGCCGATCAGGCCATGTACGCCGCCAAACGGGCCGGCCGCGGCCAGTGGCGCCGTGCCGACCGACCGGCCGAAAACGACGCCACAGCCCCGGCTTAACCGCCGGCAGCGGCGTGGGAGACCGGGAGCCGCGCTTGCGGCGGCGCCGCCGGCAGCACCAGCTCCGCCGCCAACCCGCCGAGCGATGCATCACCCAGGGTGAGACAGCCGCCGTAATCCTCCACCAGATCAGCGACGATGGCGAGCCCAAGGCCGCTGCCCGGTACCTGTTCGTCGAGCCGGGTACCACGTTTCAGGGCCTCTGCCCTCCGCTCCGCCGGCAGACCGGGACCGTCATCCTCCACCCGGACCGCCAACCGGTCGCCGCGCCCCTCGGCGATCACCCGCACCAGCCCGCGGGCGTGCTTGCAGGCGTTTTCCACCAGATTTCCCGTCATCTCCACGAAGTCGTCGCGATCCCCCCGGAAGTCGGGCGCCCCGGCCGCTTCCAGATGCACGGTGATGCCGTGCGGGCCATAGACCTTCGACAGCATGGCCGCCACCTCGCCCAGCACACCGGCGCTGTCGGTGCGGGCCGCACCGGCGCCGTTGCCACGGGCGAGGCCACCGCGCCCCAGGTGGCGCTCGATCAGGTCGGTCATGGTGGCGAGGCGGCGCTCCACCCCCTTGCGACCATCGCTGCCCATGCGGGCGACCTCGCTGCGCAGGACGGCGATCTCGGTCTTCAAGGCATGGGCGAGATTGCCGGCCAGCCCGCGCGACCGTTCCACCGTGCGGCGGTTGCTGTCGAGCACGTCGTTGAACGCGCCCACCAGCGGCCGCAGCTCGCGGGGGACGTCCTCGTTCAGGCGGGATTCCTCGCCTTCCGCCACCCTCAACAGGTCTGCCTGCACCCGCCGCACCGGCGACAGCCCCCAGCGCACCTGCATCACGATGGCGGCGGCGAGGCCGACGCTCAGCGTCACCATGATGATCGCCAGGATGGAACGAAAGCGGGCCAGCGCCACCCGCATCTCGCGGTCGGCCAGTGCCACCTTGACATGGGCGGTGAGCCCGCCCGGCAGGTCGGTCGACGTTTCCGCCGTCACGACCGCCTCGCCCAGCGGGCCGACGGTATAGCCTCCCGGCAGCACCTCGCCGGGCGGGCTGCCAACACTGTCCTGCGGCAGGATGGTGGCCCCAAGCGACGGCGAGCGCAGCATCTGCCCATCCTCCAGCACCACCTGCCAGTACCAGATGCCGTTCTCGGTCTCGCGCAGTCCGGCGCCGTCCAGCACCAGATCGCCCGCCGGGTTCAGCGTCAGGCCGCCGGCGATCAGCCGCGCCGCCAGTTCCAGCTTGCCGGCCAGCCGATGCGCCTGGGCCTCGCGGAAGGCATGATCGAGGGCCACCGCCCCGGCGGCGCAGCCGACGATGATCCACAGTACCGCCGCCGCCACCAGGCGGCTGGTCAGGGACAGGCGCGGCGGCGCCATGGCTGTGATCCTCCCGTCTCAGGCGGACGGCATGGCCAGGCGATAACCCTGGCCACGCACGGTCTGGATGATGTTGACCGGCAGCTTGCGCCGGATGCGGCTCAGCAGCACGTCGACCACGTTGCTTTCACGGCTGGAAGCATGGTCGTAGACATGGGCCATGAGGGTGGAGCGGGTGATGACCCGTCCCTGGTGATGCATCATGTAGCTGAGGATGCGGAATTCCTGCGCCGTCAGGTGCAGCGGCACGCCGTTGGCGGTGACCCGTCCGCCAGCCGTATCCAGCTGCACCGGGCCGCAAGTCAGCACCGAGGTGGCATGACCGGCGGCGCGGCGGATCAGCGCCCGCAGCCGCACCACCACTTCCTCGGGCTCGAACGGTTTGGTCAGGTAGTCGTCGGCGCCGGCGGCGAAGCCGGCCATCTTGTCGCTGAAGCGGCTGCGCGCCGTCAGGATCAGCACCGGCACGGTGATGCCCTCGTCCCGCCAGCGGCGCAGCACGCTGACGCCGTCATGGCCCGGCAGGCCAAGGTCGAGCACCACCGCATCCCAAGGTTCCGACAGGCCCAGGCGCTCCGCCACCAGACCATCGTCACAGCCTTCCACGATGAAGCCAGCGCCCCTCAGGGTCTGCTCCAGCGTTTCGCGGAGGAAGGTTTCGTCTTCGACGATCAGCACGCGCATGTCAGACCTCATCCTTGCACACTCCCGGATGCCGACGGCGGCAGCGGCTGCGTCGGCCGCTCCGGTCCGGTATCCAGTTCCTCGGGCGGCGCCGGGTCGGCGCGACCGCGCCACTCGTCCACCACACTGCCCTCCCACAGCGGCACCCCGATGCGATAGGCGGCGCGGCCGATGATATGGGCGGCGATGGGCGCCGTCAGCAGCAGGAAGGCGATGATGGCGAGCACCCGTGCCGTCACCCCGGCATCCCACAGCTCCACCGCCACCGCCGCCATGATCAGGCCGCCGCCCAATGTACCGGCCTTTGTCGAAGCGTGCATGCGAATGAATACGTCCGGCAGTCGCGCCACGCCCAACGCCGCCACCAGCGAGAAGAAGCCGCCGGACAACAGCAGGAAGGCGACGATGACGTCCGACAGGGTGATGCTCATGACTGTTCCTCCTCCGGCCGCTCCGGCCGGCTGCCGCTGCGCGGCCGCTGCACGGCATAGCGGGCAAGGGCGATGGTGCTCAGGAAGGCGACCAGGGCAAGGGCAAGGGCGGCATCCAGGAAAGTCGCCTCGTGGTGGACCAGCGCCAGCAGACCGATGACGTTGACCGCCAGCAGCGCCACCAGATCCAGCCCGACCACCCGGTCGGGCAGGCTCGGCCCACGGGCGATGCGCCACAGGGTCAGCAGCATGGCCGCCCCCAGCATCAGCGCGCAGAGGATGGCGGCGAAGGCGACCAGGGGGCCGATTTCCGCCACCGACGGCAGGATCATCATCGCAGCACCTCCAGCACCCGGCGCTCCATGCCGGTCTTCAGGTCACGGCGCACCGTATCGGGTTCGTCGATGAACATGGCGTGTACCCACAGCGTCTTGCGATCGGCGGAGACATCAAGACTGAGGGTGCCGGGGGTCAGCGAGATCAGGTTGGCGGTCAGCAGGATCTCGCCGTCGGTGCGGGCGTCCAGCGGCACGCCGACGATGCCCGGCCGGCTGAGGTGGCGGCGGGTGACGACGTCCCACGCCACCTTGATGCTCGACCGCAGCAGGTCCCACAGGAAGTAGACGGCCAGCGCCAGCGCCCGCCAGACGGTGCCGAAATAGCGGCTGTGGCCATAAAGCGGGCGGCTGGCCAGCAGCGCCAGATAGCCGGCGCCGAACCCGGCCAGCAGGTTGGACAGGCTGAAGTCGCTCCACAGGAAGCCCCAGCCGACCGCCAGGCACAGGTTGAGCATGAACAGGATCATGGCGCGGCTCCCAGAACGGTGCGGACATAGGCTTCAGGCGCCATCAGCTCGGCGGCGGAGCGGGCGGCGAGGTCGAGGAAGGGCTGCGGCAGCACGCCGATGATCACCGTCACCGCCGCCAGCAGCACGATGGGCGTCACCAGCATCACCGTCTCCAGCCGCGTCGGCGCCGTCACGGTCACGGCGGCATCGCCGTCCGGGTGGGGCTTCCAGAACGCCTCCACCCAGATCTTGCTCATGGAGAACACGGTCAGCAGGCCGACCACCAGGGCGGTGACGGCGATCAGCCAGCTTTCCACCTCCAGGCTGGCGCGCACCAGCACCAGCTTGGCCCAGAACCCCGACAGCGGCGGGATGCCGGCCAGCGACAGCGCCGGAATGAGGAACAGCACCGCCAGCCACGGCTTGGCCCGGTACAGGCCGCCGATGCGCTCCAGCTCGAACGAGCCGGTCATCCGCTTGGCGACGCCGCTGACCAGGAACAGGTTGGCCTTCACGATGATGTGGTGGACCAGGTAGAACACCGCCCCCAGCAGCGCCAGCGGGGTATAGAGCGCCAAGCCCATCACCATGTAGCCGATCTGGCTAATGATGTGGAACGACAGGATCTTGCGCATCTGCGTCTGCGCCGCCGCCCCCAGCACGCCGGTGACCATGGTCAGGCCGGCGATCACCAGCAGCAGGCCGTGGGTGTAGTCGACGTCCTGGGTGAACACCAGGGTGAACATGCGGATCAGCGCGTAGACGCCCACCTTGGTCAGCAGCGCGGCAAAGATGGCCGACACCGCCACCGGCGGCGTGTGGTAGGACGCCGGCAGCCAGAAGAACAGGGGGAACACCGCCGACTTGATGCCGAAGGCGCCGACGAACAGGATGGCGATGGTGGTCACCAGCGCCGGGCTGTCCACCTGCTTCAGGGCGACGTGCAGGTCGGCCATGTTCAGGGTGCCGGTGAGGCCGTAGAGCAGGCCGACGGCGCTGAGGAACATCACCGTCGCCACCAGGTTCAGGAACACGTAGCGCAGGCCGCCGTCCAGCTGCTCGCGGTCGCCGCCCAGCACCAGCAGGCAGAACGACGCGATCAGCATGACCTCGAACCAGACGTAGAGGTTGAACAGGTCGCCGGTGAGGAAGGCGCCGCTCACGCCGGCCAGCAGCACCATGTAGAGCGGATGCCAGCCGAGGCGCGACCGCGCCGGATCAATATCGGCAACGGCATAAAGCGCCACCGCCAGCCCCGACAGGCCGGTGATGACCACCATCACCGCCCCCAGAACGTCGGCGACCAGGGTGATGCCGAAGGGCGCCCCCCAGCCGCCCATCTGGGCGGCGATGGGCCCGACGGCCCAGACCTCGGCCATCAGCGCCAGCGACACCACCAGCAGCGCGGCGCTGCCGGCCACCGACACCCAGCGCGCCGCCTGCGGTCCGCCGGCACGGCCGACGAAGAAGGCGGCGATGGCCGCCGCCATGGGCACCGCGATCGGCAGGGTGAGAAGCATAGCGGCGCTCATCGGCCGGTCTCCGGGGTGACGTGGTTCGAGCCGGCCTGGGGGCTTGGCTCGGCGTCGTGCAGGGCGTCGATGTCGGCGGTGCCAAGCTCCTTGTTGGCCCGGTGGACCAGCGCCAGGGCGAAGGCGAACAGGCCGAAGCTGATGACGATGGCGGTCAGGATCAGGGCCTGCGGCAGGGCGTTGGCGACCGTCTCCAGCGGCGCCTCGGCCCCGACAGGCACGATGGGCGGCGCCCCGGCGGTGAGGCGGCCGGCGGAGAAGATCACCAGGTTGGCCGCGTTGCCGAGCAGCGCCAGCCCGAACAGCACCCGCACCAGCGAGCGATCGAGCAGCAGCCATACCGCCGCGGCGGTCAGCAGGCCGGCGAGCAGGGCGAGCAGAACGTCCACGGCCTCAGGCCTCCTCTTCCAGGGCAAACACGATGGCCAGCACCGATCCGACCACCACCAGGAACACACCGATGTCGAACAGCAGCACGGTCGACAGCGGCGTTCCCTTGTCGCCGGTGGCGGGGTCACCGCCGAGGAACATCCACAGCCCCTCGAACGGCGCGCCGCCGCTGAACAGGCCGGCGAGACCGGCCGCCAGGGCGAGGGCGAGACCGCCCAGCGCCACCGCCCGTGGCGCCGCGCCCACCGCCCGCCGCGCCTTGTCGACGCCATGGCCGAGGGTGACCAGGGCGAAGGCGGTGGCGGCGATCAGGCCGGCGATGAAGCCGCCGCCGGGCTCGTTATGACCACGCAGCAGCATGAACAGGGCGAACACCAGCAGCAGCGCCGCCAGGCCGCGCATGGCGGTGCGCAGGATCAGGCTGTCGGCGGGTGCCTTCGGCACCACCCGGTCGTTGCGCAGCAGGGCATAGGCGCCCAGTCCGGCCACCGCCACCACCGCGATCTCGCCGAAGGTATCGAGGGCGCGGAAGTCGACCAGAATGACGTTGACGATGTTGCGGCCATAGGCCTCGGGCCAGCTGGCGGCCTCGAAGAAGTCGGTGACGCGGCGGTCGAAGGGCTCGGCCAGCACCGCCAGCAGCACGCAGGTGACCATCAGTCCGGCGGCGCCGGCGATCAGCCCGTCGCGCACCGCCGTGCCGCGCGGCCGCGGCGGCAGGCGGGTGAGCGGCGGCAGGCGCAGCATGGCGACGGCCAGCAGCACCACCACCAGGGTCTCGACCAGGAACTGGGTGGTGGCCACGTCGACGGCGCCATGCATGAGGAACAGCACGGCAATGGCGGTACCGACCATGCCGAGCCCGCCGATGGCGGCCAGGCGCGACGGCGTCAGCACCACCAGCACCGTGCCCGCCGCCGCCACCACCACGGCGGCGACGCCCAGCAGGTCGGGCGTCGGGTTGCCGGCCGGCCAGCGCAGGCCGCCGCCGACCACCAGCGTCGCCAGCACCGCCACCGCCACGATGGCAATGGTCGCCGCCAGATAGACCCGCGGCCGGCCACACTGCAACACCGCCGTCTGCGCCGCCGCCAGCCATTTCAGCCCGGAGAGACCACGGTCATAGGTGGCATCGCCGGTGGTCGGCAGGCGGATGACGACGGCATCCACCACCGCGATGGCCCGCTCGCGCAGGACATAAAGGCCGATGCCGAGGGCGAAGGTTGTCAGACCGAGCATCAGCGGCACGTTGATGCCATGCCACAGCGCCAGCTTGATTTCCGCCGGTCCGCCAGTCACCGCCGCCACCGCCGGCTGCACGATGCTGCCGGAGATCAGGCCGGGGGCGAGACCGAAAGCCAGCCCCATGGCGGCCAGCAGGATCGGGCCGAGAAGCATGCCGACCGGCGGGTCGTGCGGGTGTTCCGCCACCGAGCGCCGCTCGCGGCCGAGGAAGGGGCCGAGGGCGATCATGCCGGCCACCGCCACCATGCAGGCGCTGGCCAGCACCAGCCCGACCGCCGACAGCCACGGCAGCGCCGTCAACGCCAGCGCGCCTTCATAGGTCAGTTCCTTGCCGATGAAGCCGAGGAAGGGCGGGAAGCCGGCCATGGACCCGGCCGCCAGCATGGCCGCCGCCGCCGTCAGCGGCATGGCCTTCAGCAGGCCCGACAGCTGGCGGCGGTCGCGGGTGCCGGCGTCGTGATCAAGGATGCCGACCACCAGGAACAGGGTGGCCTTGTACAGCGCATGGACCACCAGGAAGGTCATGGCGGCGGCGATGCTGACCGATTCCGACCCCGCCAGCAGCAGCGTCAGGGTGCCGAGCGCCATCACCGTGGTCCAGGCCAGCATCTGCTTCAGGTCGGTCTGGCGCAGCGCCCACAGGGCACCGATGACGGCGGTGAGCGCGCCGGCGACGGTCAGGCTCCACACCCACACCGCCATGTCGCCGAACACCGGCGCGAAACGGGCCATCAGGTAGACGCCGGCCTTCACCATGGTGGCCGAGTGCAGGTAGGCCGACACCGGCGTCGGCGCGCTCATGGCATTGGGCAGCCAGAAGTGGAACGGGACCTGCGCCGACTTGGTGAAGCAGCCGATGATGACCAGAACCGCCATGGCGGTGCCGAGCGCCGACGCCTGCACCGCCGCGCCATCCATCTGCGACAGCCGCAGGGTGCCGGCTTCCATCCCCAGCAGCAGCAGGCCGGCCAGCAGCACGAGGCCGCCGCCGCCGGTGACCAGCAGCGCCTGCAAGGCGTTGCGGCGGGAGGTCGGATCGTCGTGGGTGAAGCCGATCAGCAGGAACGACGTGATCGTGGTCAGTTCCCAGAACACGAACAGGGCGATGGCATCGTCGGCCAGCACCAGCCCGAGCATGGAGATCATGAACAACGTCAGGTACAGGAAGAAGCGCCCGATGCGCGGATGCTCCTTCATGTACACGCCGGCATAGAGCATGGTGGCGGCGCCGATGCCGGTCACCAGCAGGGCGAACAGCAGCGACAGGCCGTCGACCCGGAAGGCCAGTTCCACCCCCAGCTCCGGCGCCCAGGCGAGCGTCCATTCATGGGCGGTGCCGGCGGAAACACTGGGTAGCAGCAGGGCGAACAGCAGGGCGGCAATGGCAGGCGGCAGCGCGAACGCGGGACCGAACCACGGCGGCGCCGTGCTGGGAAGCGCCGCCGCTTGATCACCCTTGGCCGCATGAACCGTTGCGTTGCCCACCGATCACCTCTCCTGCCTGCGCCGGCCCCGTTGCCGGGCGCCTGGGGAAGAGATGAGCGACGGTCATGAACGGTTCATGGCAACGTCATTCATGAAAGGTTTATTTTAACCGGCCTCCCGGGGAGCGGCGGCACGCCGGAGGCGGTCGTTGATGGCGTGGCCGAGGCCGTGGTCGGGCACCGGCGCCACCGCGATGCCGGTGAACGGCGCCCGGTCTAGCGCCCGCAGGTGGGCGAACAGGTTGGCCGCCGCCTCCGTCAGATCCCCGGCGGCCGACAGGTCGAGGTCCGCCGTCGCCGTGCCGCCAAATCCAAGCAAGGCCTCCCCCGGTCGTCGCTCGCTGGCGTTCAGGCGGACGGGTCGGTCGGGGGCGTAGTGACTGAGCAACTGGCCCGGGCTTTTGGGGGCATCGGGGTCACCGGCGCTTTCCGTCACCGGGCCAATCACCGCCTCCACCTGCTCCCGCGTGATGCCGCCGGGGCGGAGGACGGCGGGCTGCGGTCCGGTCAGATCGACGACGGTCGACTCAACCCCCACGGTGCAGGCACCGCCGTCGACGATCAGCGCCACCCGCTCGCCCAGGCTTTCGGCCACATGCGCCGCCCGCGTCGGGCTGATGGAGCCGGAGCGGTTGGCCGAGGGCGCCGCCACCGGCCGCCCCGCCGCCCACAGCAGGGCATGGGCCACCGGATGGGCCGGCACCCGCACCGCCACGCTGTCGAGCCCGGCCGACACCAGCAGCGACAGGCGGCAGTCGGCGCGGCGCGGCAGCACCAGGGTCAGCGGCCCCGGCCAGAAGGCGGCGGCCAGCGCCCGCGCGCGATCGTCCAGCACCGCCAGCGGCACCACCGCCGCCAGATCGGGCACATGCACGATCAGCGGGTTGAAGCGCGGCCGTCCCTTGGCCTCGAAGATCGACGCAACGGCGGCATCGTCGGTGGCGTCGGCGCCGAGGCCGTAGACCGTTTCGGTCGGGAAGGCCACCAGCCGCCCGGTCCGCAGCAGCGCCCCCGCCTCCGCCAGGGTGGCGGGGTCGGAAGCCGGCAGGATGCGACTCATGCGGCGGCCCCGCGGGCAATGAAGTGCGGATTGAGGAAGCCCGGCTTGCCGTAGAGGAAAGCACCACCGTCAGTCAGGGTGACGCTGCCGCCCGCCGCCTCCAGCACCGCATGGGCGGCGGCGGTGTCCCATTCGCAGGTCGGCCCGAAGCGGGGGTAGATGTCCGCCTGCCCTTCCGCCAGCCGGCAGAACTTCAGCGAGCTGCCGGCGTCGATCACCTGCTTCACCGGCTGACCCTGAAGGAAGGCCGCCAGCGCCTCGGAATTGGCGTGGCTGCGGCTGGACAGCACGATCAACCCGTCGCCGTCGGGGCGGCGGACGCGGATGTCCTCGCGCAGGCCCGCTACCTCGCGGGTGGCGGTGCCGGCGCCGTGGCCGACATACAGCTGATCCAGCACCGGGCAGTACACCAGCCCGAGCACCGGCCGGCGGTCGGCGATGAGGCCGATGTTGACGGTGAATTCGTCACGGCGGTTGATGAATTCCTTGGTGCCGTCCAGCGGATCGACCAGCCAGAACGGCGCCTGATCAATCTCCGGGATGTTGCCAAGGGCGGCCTGTTCCTCGGCCACCACGGGAATGTCCGGCGTCAGCGCCCCGAGGGCGGAGAGGATGATTTCCTCCGCCGCCGCGTCGGCGGCGGTCACCGGGCTGGCGTCTTCCTTGCGGAAGACCTCGAAGTCGGTGCGGTAGATCTCCAGCGTCGCTTCGCCGGCGCGGCGCATGATCGGCCGCAGGGCCTCGGCAAGGGCGGCGAGATCGGGCAGCGACATGGCTTCCTCCGGTGGCGGCGTGACGGTCCAGGCCGGTTTAGCGCATGTGCCGGTGTAAGTCAGCCGCAATTCCGCCGCCTCTCCGTTCCCGCGCGGGACGGCGGCACGGCTTGCGCCCCGCCCATGCCGCCCGCTACAACCACCGCCTAAGCCCGCGCCGCCTGCCTCGGAGCCCGCCCGATGACCGCCCCTGCCGCCGCCCCGCCGCGTCCCGCCGCCTTCCTCGACCGCGACGGCGTGCTCAACGTCGATCACGGCTATGTCCACCGCTGGCAGGACTGGGAGTGGATGCCGGGCGCGCGCCAGGCGGTGCGGCGGCTGAACGAGGCCGGCTTCCTGGTGTTCGTGGTCACCAACCAGTCCGGCATCGCCCGTGGCATGTACACCGAGGACGACATGCGCGCCCTGCACGCCCGCATCGACGCCGAACTGACCGCCGTCGGCGCCCATGTGGATGCCTGGGAGCACTGCCCGCACCTGAAGACCGGCAGCGTTGCCGCCTATGCCGTCGACTGCGACTGCCGCAAGCCGAAGCCGGGCATGCTCACCCGCCTGCTGACGGCGTGGCCGGTGGACCGCGCCCGCAGTTTCCTGGTCGGCGACAAGCAACGCGACCTGGATGCCGCCACCGCCGCCGGCATCGCCGGGCATCTGTACACCGACGGCGACCTGGATGCCTTCGTGCGACGGCTGCTGGCGGCGGGCGGCTGAGGCCGGGTCAGCAGCACTCGTTCTCGATCCGCTCCAGCAACGCCAGCCCCTCGGTGTCGTCGTACTGCTCGAACAGTTCGGCGATGATGCCGACGCGGGCGCACAGCAGGCACAGGCCGTCGAACTTGCGGGCGTGGATATCCTCCGCCGCCAGCACGTCGGACCGGAACTTGTCCCAGAAGGCATTGGACTTCAGCGGATCGTCGATATGCATGAAAATGCGGGCGATCAGGCGGCCGGCATTGCCGTCGCAGTCGATGCCCGCGAAGCTGACATAGCGGTCGGCGGACCGGAGAAGATTGTCGGCGGCGCTGCTCATGGGATGGGATCCTGCGATGGGGACGATGAGCGGGGGCGGCCGAACGGTACGCCGCCGCCGCCGGTCCGCCACCCATCCATGCACCAGCGGCGGATGGCGGGCACGAGTGGCCCTCACCGCCCCTAGACGGCGAGCATGTCGCGCAGGGCGCCGACGCGGGACCGGCTGACCGGCACCACATGGCCGTCGGGTTCGCTCATCACCAGTTCCGCGCCGCCATCGCGACGGCGGAAGGCGCCGACATGGCGCAGGTTGACCAGAAACGAGCGGTGCGGCCGGAAGAACAGCGCCGCATCCAGTCGCCGTTCCAGATCGGCCAGCGACAGCGGGCAGAAGTGGCCGCCAGATGCCGCCTGGATGCGGCAGTAGTGGCCTTCCGCCTGAAGATAGAAGACGCTCTCCGGCGCGATGAACAGAGTCACCGCCCCGCTTTCCACCGGGATTTTCAGCAACGGCCGCGCCGACGCCGGCGGCGTAGCCGGCCCGGCACCGGCTGCGACACCTGCATCATCACCCAGCGCATGCAGGATCACGATGAACCCGCCGCCGCCCTGCCCCTCCAGCGGGCAGACCCGCACATGCAGGGTACGGCCAGGGAACGGCAGCATCATGGACGCCGCCTGCCTGCCCTCGCGTGCTTCCGCGAGCAGCAAATCCACCCGCGCCCGCGCTTCCGGGGCATGCATGGCCAGCAGCGGCCGCCCGAGCAGACGGCCCCCATCCACACCCAGCAGCGCCGCCACGGTGGGGGAGAGGGCAATGACGCGGAGGTCGCCATCCAGAACGATGGCGCCGGTCTCGGCGGTCTTCAGGCGGTAGGCGAAATCGCTCACGGACGGGTGCCCCTTCCCGGCTTGCGGCGCCATCATGCGACGCCGGGCCGGCGAAGGGAAGCTCCTCAGGCGGCGGCGCGCTCCAGCACGGCGACGAAGAAGCCGTCGGTCTGGTGGCGGGCCGGGGTCAGGCGCAGGGTGTCGCCATCCACCGGGCACGGCGGCGAGCCGATCACCTCCGCCCATACCTCCGCCACCGGCTTCAGGCGGAAGGTCTCGCCGTGGCGGCCGAGGAAGGCGTCGATCTGGCCCTGGTTCTCCTCCGGCAGCAGCGAGCAGGTGGCATAGACCAGCCGCCCGCCGGGCTTCACCAGCCGCGCCGCGCTGTCGAGGATGCTCGCCTGCCGCGCCTTGAGGTCTTCCAGGTGCTCGTCCTTCAGCCGCCAGCGGGCATCGGGGTTGCGGCGCCAGGTGCCGGTGCCGGTGCAGGGGGCGTCGACCAGCACGCGGTCGTAGGTGCCGGCCTGCCGCTTCACCCACTTGTCATGCTCGCTGCTGAGGGCGCGGCGGGTGACGTTGTGGGCGCCGGCCCGCTTCAGCCGCACCGCCGAGCGTTCCAACCGCCCTTCGGAGACGTCGCAGGCGACCAGCCGGCCCTTGTTATCCATGGCGGCGGCAAGGCCCAGAGTCTTGCCGCCGGCGCCGGCGCAGAAGTCCACCACCGCCATGCCGGGTCGGGCGTCGGCCAGCAGGGCGACCAGTTGCGAGCCCTCGTCCTGCACCTCCACCAGACCGTCGTTGAACACCTTGAGGCCGGCCAGATTGACCCGCCCGCCACGCAGCCGCAGGCCGACCGGCGACAGCCGCGCCGGTTCGGCCCGCACGCCTTCCGCCTCCAGGGCGGCCAGGGCGGCATCGCGGTCGCCCTTCAGGGTGTTGACGCGCAGGTCGAGCGGCGCTTCGTCCAGCATGGCGGTCAGTTCGCGCTCGGCATCGTCGCCGAACAGGTCGGCGAAGCGGCTCCAGATCCAGTCCGGCACCTCGAACCGCACCGCCGGCGGCATGTCCTTCGACCATTGCGGCCGGCCCTGGATGGCGCGCGCGATGGCCAGTTCGCCGTTGGACAAGCGATCAGGGCAGTGACGCTCGCCGGTGAACAGCGGCGGCAGGTCGTCGGCCTTCATGTGGTCGGTGATCATCAGGTCGGCGATGACCCGCTGGCGGGCGGTGATCTTGATGTCGCGCCCGGTGCGGCTGCCGCCCCAGTGCAGCCACCACGTCAGCTTGGCCCACCGCCGCAGCACGCCCCACACGCGATCGGCAATGGCGCGGCGGTCCTTGGAGCCGATGTACCGCCGATCGCGGAAATAGGCCGAGGCGGTGCCATCGGCCGGCCGCGGCACGGCCTCGATCTCCGTCAGCAGTTCGATGGCGGCTTGCAGGCGGGCGGCGTCGTGCATGGAAAACCGATCTGTTGGGGACATAAGAACATAAGTAAGGAAGGGACGACCGCCCCGCCCCGCCATGGCGGCCGAAGCCGGCCACGGCGGAGAGACGACGGATATCCTCAGGTGCTGATGCGGTAGTTGGGGGCCTCGGCGGTGATGGCGACGTCGTGGACGTGGCTTTCGCGCAGGCCGGCGTTGGTGATGCGGCGGAACTTGCAGTTGCGCTGCATCTCCGGGATGGTGCCGTTGCCGGTGTAGCCCATGGCCGCCTTCAGGCCGCCCAGCAGCTGGTGGATGACGCCGCTGGCCGGGCCCTTGTAGGGGACGCGGCCCTCGATGCCTTCCGGCACCAGCTTCAGGTTGTCGCGCACCTCCTGCTGGAAGTAGCGGTCGGCCGAGCCGCGCGCCATGGCGCCGACGGACCCCATGCCGCGGTAGGACTTGTAGCTGCGGCCCTGGTAGAGGATCACCTCGCCCGGCGCCTCGTCGGTGCCGGCCAGCAGGGAGCCGACCATGCAGCAGTCCGCCCCGGCGGCGATGGCCTTCGCGAAGTCGCCGGAGAACTTGATGCCGCCGTCGGCGATCACCGGCACGTCGTGCTTCCGCGCCTCTTCCACCACTTCCATGATGGCCGACAGCTGCGGCACGCCGACGCCGGCGACGATGCGGGTGGTGCAGATGGAGCCGGGGCCGATGCCCACCTTGACGCCGTCGGCGCCGGCCTCGATCAGCGCCTTGGCGCCTTCCGGGGAGGCGATGTTGCCGGCGATGATCTGCGCCGCCGGGGCGAAACGCTTGATCTCGCGCACCGCCTCGATCACGCCGCGGGAATGGCCGTGGGCGGTATCCACCACCACCACGTCGACACCGGCGGCGATCAGCGCTTCGGCGCGGGCGATGCCGTCCTTGCCGACGCCGGTGGCGGCGGCGACGCGCAGGCGGCCGCTGGCGTCCTTGCAGGCGTTGGGATAGGTGGTGGCCTTCTCGATGTCCTTCACCGTCACCAGGCCGATGCAGCGGTAGGCCTCGTCGACCACCAGCAGCTTCTCGATGCGGTACTTGTGCAGCAGCCGCTTGGCTTCATCCTGGGTGACGCCTTCACGCACCGTCACCAGGTTTTCGTGGGTCATCAGGCTGGCGACCGGCTGCGCCATGTCGCTGGCGAAGCGGACGTCGCGGTTGGTGAGGATGCCGACCAGCTTGTCGGTGCCGCGCTCGGTGACCGGAATGCCGGAGATGCGGTTGTCGGCCATCATCTGGAGGGCATCGGCCAGGGTGGCATCCGGCGCGATGGTCAGCGGATTGACCACCATGCCCGACTCGAACCGCTTCACCCGGCGCACTTCCTCCGCCTGGGCGTCGATCTCCATGTTCTTGTGGATGACACCAAGGCCGCCCGTCTGCGCCATGGCGATGGCCAGCTGGTTTTCCGTCACCGTGTCCATGGCGGCGGAGACCAGCGGGATGTTCAGCTCCACACCGCGGGTCAGGCGGGTGCGGGTCTGCGCTTCGGCGGGAAGCACGCTGGATGCACCCGGCACCAGCAGCACATCGTCGAAGGTCAGGGCTTCGGGGAAGTTCATGGCACCTCCAGGGGTTCGTAAGGTGCGCGCCACTATACACAGAAAGCCCCCCGCCTCAAGCAAGAGGAAAATGTGCTGTCAAGCGTTTCGTGCAGGGCTGGCCCCACGCAAGGAAATGCCCCTCTCCCACCGGGAGAGGGGCATGGAGGTGTCGTCCTGGCTATCCACTCCGGTCAATACATCTGGGCCGGCAGCCACAGCACCAGATCTTCCCACAGGAAAACCGAAGCAAGAATGACAAGCTGCACCAGCACGAACGGAATGACGCCGCGGTAGATGTGCTGGATGGTTATTCCAGGGGGCGCCACGCCCTTCAGATAGAACAGCGAGAAGCCGACCGGCGGAGTGAGGAAGCTGGTTTGCAGGCAGACGGCGAACATCACCGTGAACCACACCAGATCATAGCCCAGGTCCTTCACCACCGGCGCCACCAGCGGCAGGATGATGAGGCTGATTTCCAGCCAGTCGAGGAAGAAGCCGGCGATGAAGGCGATGAACAGAATGAACATCACCACGCCCCACGGCGGGAACGGCAGGCCCTTCAGCAGATCGCCGATGAACTGGTCGCCGCCGAGCGAGCGCATGACCAGCGCGAAAGCGGTGGCGCCCAGGAAAATGCCGAAGATGAAGGCGGTGGTCAGCGCCGTCTCGCGGCACACCTGACGCAACACGTCGATGCTGAGCCGGCGGTTGAGCAGGGCGAGGATGGTGGCGCCGAGGGCGCCAATGCCCGAGGCCTCGGTCGGTGTCGCGATGCCGAAGAAGATGGAGCCGAGAACCGCCAGGATGAGCGCCAGCGGCGGCAGCACCGCCTTCACCGTCTCCCACACGTCGGCCCAGCCGATACGCTCGTGGCGCGGCGGCGCCGGCATCAGGTCCGGCTTGATGAGACCGAGAATCACAACGAAGACCATGTAGGCGACGCCCAGCAGCAGGCCGGGGACCACGGCGCCCATGAACAGGCTACCCACCGGCAGCGACAGCTGATCGGCCATGATGACCAGCATGATCGACGGCGGGATGAGGATGCCGAGGGTGCCGGCGGAGGCCACCACGCCGCTCGACAGCGGCTTGGCGTACTTCTGCTCCATCATGATCGGCAGCGCCAGCATGGACAGCAGCACCACCGAGGCGCCGACGATGCCGGTGGAGGCCGCCAGCAGCACGCCGATGACGATGACGGTGATGGCAAGGCCGCCGCGCAGGCCGCCGAACAGCTTGGCGAAGCTCTTCATCAGCCGCTCGGCGACACCGGAGCGGTCGAGCATCAGCCCCATGAACACGAACATGGGCAAGGCGACCAGCACCCAGTTGGACATCTGGCCGTAAATGCGATCGACGATGACGGCGAAGTCCGCCCACTCGTCCAGGAAATAGGTGTCGATGTCGAACCAGTTCACCAGCCCGAAGGCGATGATGGTGAACAGGAAGGAAATGCCACCCAGCAGCCACGCCAGCGGAAAGCCGGTGAAGATGAGGCCGATGAAGCTGAGCAGCAGAATGACGACGATGACTTCGTAACTTTCCACGATGGTTCCCCTCGTCCCCGCCTACTCTTTCGGCCAGATCGGGCGCGGCAGCCCGAACAGCAGTGCCGTGCAGCGCAGCACGCGGGCAGCGGCGGCGATGATCAGCAGCAGGAAGCCCCAGAAGATGAAGGACTTGAGAACCCAGCGGTACGGCAGGCCGCCGGGAGCGCCGGACCGCTCGTTCTGGAGATAGCTGGTCTCGATGAAGGGGATGGCCTGTACCAGGATGACGATCAGGAACGGCAGCAGCATGCCGCACAGGCCGATCAGTTCGATCCAGGCGCGGGTCTTCGGCCGCAGCCGCTCCGCCACCACGTCGACACGCACATGGCGGTTTTCGACGAAGCAGTAGGACAGACCAAGAATGAAGCCGACGGCATAGATGTGCCACTGTAGCTCTTCAAGCTGGATCGAGCCCATGTTGAAGGCATAGCGCAACACCACTTGCAGAACGATGACCACAACCAGCACCAGCCACAGCCAGCTGCTGGTGCGGCCGATCCAGCGCACCCCACGATCGAGAACGTCGGATAGGGCGGTGCGCGGCAGGGAGTAGTCGGCGGGCAGGTCGTCGCCCTGGTCGGGCGTGCGGTCCACGGGCGGTGCGCTCATGGAAGCTCCGTCGTCAGATCGTCAGAGGGAGTGGGCGGGGACACACGGTCCCCGCCCGTCAGCAGCGCCTTGCGGCCTTACTGGCTGGCCCGCTCATACAGCTCGGGGTGCTTCTCGCGCCAGTCGCGCGGCAGGTAGCCGAGGTTCTTCCAGTCGGCGCTTTCATCCATGAAGGCAGTCATGCTGTCATAGACGCGCTTGAAATCGGCGTCCCGGGCCGAATAGTCGGCCATCACTTCGTTGGACGCCTTCTGGAGCGCCACCAGCACGTCGTCCGGCACCTTGGCGGCGGTGACGCCGTGCTCTTCGGTCAGGCGCTTCAGGGCGGCGCCCTGGGTGCCTTCGGCGCGGGCGAGCGACTTCGCCACGCCGGCGATGCAGGCGGTGCGGAACATGGCCTGCTGGGCTTCGTCCAAACGATCCCATTTGGCCTTGTTGACGTAGAGGTACTGGTTGGTGGACGGCTGGTGCCACCCCGGCAGGTGGTAGTACTTCACCACCTTCTGGAAGCCCAGCTGTTCGTCGACCACCGGCAGCGAGAACTCGGTGGCGTCGATGACGCCCTTCTCCAGCGCCTCGAACAGTTCGGAGCCCGGCAGCACGGTGACGGAGGCGCCGAGCTTCTGGAGAATTTCACCGCCGAGGCCGGCGAAGCGGATCTTCAGGCCCTTGACCTGATCGACGTTTTCCAGCGGGAAGCGGAACCAGCCGGCCGCCTCGGGGCTGATGGTGCCGCAGAACAGCGGCACGATGTTATGGGAGGCGTAGATGTCCTCCATCATCTGCTGGCCGCCCTTTTCGAGCATCCAGGCGGAGAATTCCCACGGCTCCATGCCGAAGGGCACGGCGCCGAACAGGGCCGAGGACGGCAGCTTGCCGATCTCGTAACCGGCCCAGACGTAACCCGAATCGACCTTGCCCGACGACACCGCGTCGTAGACCTCGGTGCCCTTCACCAGCTTGCCCGGCTCGAACACTTCGAGGTTGATCTTGCCGCCGGACATGGCCTTCAACTGATCGGCCACCCAGGGCGCCGTATCGGCCAGCGCCGGCAGGGTCGAGGCGAAGCCCATGGTCATCTGCCAGCGTACCCGTTCCTGCGCCTGTGCGGCACCGACGGTGGCGGCAGCAACAACGGCCGCGACGGCCACGGCAACAGCGTGCTTTGCTACACGGTTGTACATTGAATACCTCCCTGGAGTCGATCTGCCGGCCGTTTGCCGGCCTGGTCACTCTTTTCTTGTTATGACCACCGTCCTTTTGACGACGGCGGATACTATAGTCGCGTGGTCAGGCTATCCAACAACGGCCACAGGCACAAGCCTCGCATGCACGATCCCAACGTATTGCGCACGAACGGCCTCAAGCCGGACACAACGACGCGCGCCCACCCGCACCGGAGGACTGATCCTGCCCCACGGAGGGGGCAAGGGACCGGAGCCCTGGGCTTGTCGCCATCATCGCCCTGCCATCAGAGGAACTCCTCGCCGCGACCTTCTATCCACGGCTCCTATCTCTTGCGGTTGATTGACCAAATGGATGGAAAAGCCCATCACCTTGGGGCGCTCGAACCAAGGTGATGCGCGCGGTAGCCCTTTGGTGGAGGCGACGATGCAGGAAATCCGCATCCTGTTGGTGGAGGACAACCCGGTGGACGCCCGCTTGGTCCGGTTGATGCTGGCCGAGAAGGCGCAGGCCCACTACTGGGTCACCCATGCCGCCAGCCTGACCGCCGCCCGGGCCGCCGTCGTGGCGCAGACCCCCGATGCGGTGCTGCTCGACATGCAGCTTCCCGACAGCACCGGCATGGACACGGTGGAGGCCATGGTCGCCGCCGTGCCCGAGGTGCCGGTGGTGGTGCTCACCGGTCTCGACGACGAGGCAATCGGCACCGAGGCGATTCGCGCCGGCGCTCAGGACTATGTGGTGAAGGGGTTCACCGACGGCAGCATGATGCGTCGGATCATTGCCCACGCCATCGAGCGGCGGCGCATCGGCGTGGAGCTGGAGCGCGCCCACGCCGACCTCGCCCGCCTCAATGCCGAGAAGGACCGCTTCTTCTCCATCATCGCCCACGACCTGAAAGGCCCGTTCAACGCCCTTCTCGGCTTCTCCGAACTGCTGCTTGAGCGCGGGCCGACGATGCCGCGCGACCAGATCCTCGACTACGTGCGGATCATCCACGGCAGCGGCCGAACCGCCTTCGAGCTGCTGGAGAACCTGCTGGAATGGTCCCGCCTGCAACTGGGCCGCACGCAGTTCCGGCCAGAGACGGTGCGGCTGTCGCAGGTGGTCGCCAAGGTCATGGCCCTGCACCAATTGGCCGCCGACACCAAGGGCATAGCCTTCCATCAGGCCGTGGGTGCGCTGACGGTGGCGGCCGATCCGGCGGTGGTGGATACCATCCTGCGCAATCTGGTGGGCAACGCCGTGAAGTTCACCCATCCGGGCGGCACGGTGGGCATCACCGCCGAGATCGCCGATGACCGCACCGTGGCACTGACCGTCAGCGATACCGGCGTCGGGATGTCGACGCAGCAGATGGCGGGCCTGTTCCACGTCGATAGGACCCAATCCACCCCCGGCACCGCCGGCGAGCGCGGCACCGGCCTTGGCCTGGTCCTATGCGCCGAACTGGCGGCGAAGTCGGGCGGCACCCTCGCCGTCGACAGCACCCCCGGCGCCGGCACCCGCTTTCACCTCCGGTTGCCGGCCGTGCCCGCGTTCGTCAGCGCCCCCCGTGAGGCGACGGACACCGAAGCCTGACGCGACATTGCATGGCATTCGCAAAAAGTGAATGTGCCCCCAGATTGTGTCCCGAAAAAGTAAACACCCCTGCCCGACCGCATCCACGCACGTCATGCCCCCATGATCCCGCTCTCCTTACTTCCCGGCCGGCATCCTCATGTAACGGCGGCGAGCGCGGACAGTAACGAGCGGTAGCTTCATTTATTCCGGGATTCCTGGCACCTCGAAAGATCTGGCATGGTTCTGGCAACGTAGGAGGAGTCCCAGAGCCTGCACCAGAGGAAGTCCCACCATGTTCAGGAGCCCCCACCGCTCGGCCGCCGACAAGTACGCGGCCCTCAGCGCCACCCACGCGATCATCGAGTTCACCTCGACCGGCGAGGTCCTTGACGCCAACGCCGCGTTCCTCGACCTCATGGGCTACAGCCTGGGCGAGGTACGGGGGCGCCACCACAGTCTCTTCGTGTCCGAAGAGGATCGCGGGTCGCCCGCCTATGCCGCCTTCTGGCGCGATCTCGCGGCGGGGAAGCACTTCACGTCGGAATACAGGCGCGTTCGCAAGGGCGGCGGCGAAGTGTGGATCCAGGGCACCTACCTGCCCCTTCGCGATCGCCGTGGCACCGTCACCAGCGTGCTGAAAATCGCGTCGGACATCACGGAACGCAAGCTGCGTAGCGCCGACTACGAGGGTCAGGTCACCGCCATCGGCCAGTCGCAGGCGGTGATCCACTTCACCATGACCGGCGAAATCCTGGAAGCCAACGAGAACTTCCTCACCACCATGGGCTACCGGGCCAACGAAATCGTCGGCAAGCACCACCGCCTGTTTGTCGCCCCCGCCGACGCCGCCGTCAATTACGACGCCTTCTGGCGCGACCTGCAAAGCGGCAAGGCCATGATCGGTGAGTTCCGCCGCATCACCAAGTCCGGCCGCGAGGTCTGGCTCCAGGCGTCCTACACCCCCATCCGCGACATGAACGGGCGCCTGTTCAAGGTGGTGAAGTATGCCACCGACATCACGGGGGCCGTGACCGAGCGCGAACAGCGCCAGGAGATCCAGCGCATCATCGACGGCGAGTTGAACGGCATCGCCAATGCCGTGGCCGGCGCCGCCGGGCAGGCCTCCGCCGCCGCCGAGGCATCGAGCGAAACCACCTCCACCGTGCAGACGGTCGCCGCCGGCACCGAGCAGTTGGCCGCCTCCATCCAGGAAATCAGCCATCAGGTCACCCAGGCACTGGACGTGTCGCGCCGCGCCGTGGCGCAGGCGGAGCGCAGCACCGGCATCGTCGCCGGGCTTGCCACCGCCGCCGCCCGCATCGACGAGGTGGTGAAGCTCATCAACGACATCGCCTCGCAGACCAACTTGCTGGCGCTCAATGCCACCATCGAGGCGGCGCGGGCCGGCGATCTTGGCAAAGGCTTCGCCGTCGTCGCCAACGAGGTCAAGAGCCTCGCCAAGCAGACTTCCACCGCGACGGAGGAAATCGCCGGACAGATCGCCGCCGTGCAACAGGCCACCGATGGTGTTGTCGCCGCCATCCGCGACATGAGCGGCACCATCACCCAGCTCAACCAGATTTCCGGCAATATCTCGGCGGCGGTGGAGGAACAGTCGGCCGTCACCCGCGATATCTCCCGCAACATGCAGAGCGCGGCCGACGGCGTCCGCCGTATCTCCGACAGCGTGCGCGACATCGCGGCGGCGTCGGAGCAGATCGACGACGCCGCCGGCAAGGTGCGGGAATACTCGGCGAAGGTGGCCTGACCCGAGCGAGCGGGCCGGCTGCCGGCGGTCTACGGTGCCTTGGGTGCCGTGACCGCCGGGGTCTGCACCCGCTCCACCGGGCGCTTGATCATGGCCACCAGGGCCGCCGTCACCAGGGTGCCGGCCAGGATGGCGACGATGTACATGCCGAGGTTACCGACCGCGTTGGGGATCCCGAGCACGAACACACCGCCGTGGGGCGCCCGCAAGGTGCAGCCGAAGTACATGGACAAGGCGCCGGTGATGGCGCTGCCGGCCATGATGCAGGGAATCACCCGCACCGGATCCTTGGCGGCGAAAGGTATCGCTCCCTCGGTGATGAAGCAGATGCCGAGCACACCCGCCGCCTTGCCGGCCTCCCGTTCCTCCAGATTGAACTTGTGGCGGGCGATCATGGTCGCGAGCGCGAGGCCGAGCGGCGGCGTCATGCCGGCGGCCATGGTGGCGGCCATGGGGCCGAAGGTGTCGGAGCCGAGCAGACCGACCGAGAAGGCATAGGCCGCCTTGTTCACCGGCCCGCCCATGTCAAACGCCATCATGGCGCCGAGCAGCACCCCGAGCAGCACCGCGTTGGTGCCGGACAGGCCGTTCAGCCAGGCGGTCAGCCCGTCCATGATCGCCTTGACCGGCTCGCCGACCACGTAAACCATCATCAGACCGGTGAAACCGCCGGCCAGCAGCGGGATGATGAGCACCGGCTTGAGGCCCTCCAGCGTCTGCGGCAGCCGCAGCCGGTCGCGCAGGAACAGCGATGCATACCCGGCGATGAAGCCGGCGATGATGCCGCCGAGAAATCCCGCCCCCAGTTGGGCGGCCAGCATGCCGCCGATCAGGCCCGGTGCCAGACCCGGCCGGTCGGCGATGGAATAGGCGATGAACCCGGCCAGCACCGGCACCATGAGGGCGAAGGCGGCCCCGCCGCCGATCTGCATGAGGGCGGCGGGGATGGTTCCCTCTTCCTCGAAGGCGGTGATGCCCCAGACGAACGACAGCGCGATCAGCAGACCGCCCGCCACCACCAGCGGCAGCATGTAGGACACGCCGGTCAGCAGGTGCTTGTAAGGGCCGGACCGCTGGGCCGAAAGCTGCTGTTTGGCCCGCAGCACCTCCTGTTGATAAGCGGCCCCGCCGCCCGAGGCCGCGCCCACCTCCTGCCCTGCGGTGCCGCCGGCGGCGGCGGCCGGCGTTTGCAGGGCCGCGGCGATGACCGCCGGACCGTTCTTCAGGGCAGCGGCGGTGGAAGTCACGTACAGCGGCTTGCCGGCGAAGCGTTCGGTGGTGACGTTGGTGTCGGCGGCGATGATCACCGCGTCGGCGGCGGCGATGTCATCCTCCGTCAGGGTGTTCTTGGCGCCCACCGAGCCTTGGGTCTCGACCTTGATGTCATGCCCCATGCCGGTCGCCGCCTTGCGCAACGCCTCCGCCGCCATGAAGGTGTGGGCGATGCCGGTCGGACAGGCGGTGACGGCCACCAGACGCTTGCCGGCACTGGCGGGAGATGGCGGCGGAGGAGGCGGCGCGGCGGCCGCCTGGGCCGGTTCGTGGCGGGGATCTTCCCCCAGCGCCGCTTCGATCACCTGTCGCGGGTCGCGGATGGCGGCGGCGGTGGAGCTGACATAGACAGGCTTGCCGGCGAAACGGTCGGTGGGAACGGTCATGTCGGCGGCCAGGATGACGGCGTCGGCCGCGGCGATCTGCGCCGCCGTCAAATCGCCGTTGGTGCCGCCGGAACCGCGCGTTTCCACCACGATGTCGTGACCGAGCAGGCTGGCCTGCTTCTTCAGCGCCTCCGCCGCCATGTAGGTATGGGCGATGCCCGTCGGGCAGGCGGTGACGGCAACGATGCGGGCCATGACGGCTCTCCCTCAGGAAATCAGGCGGGCAAGGGCGACAGGCGGACTTCGGACATGCGGGCCTCCACCTGCGCCGGCGGCGGCAGACGGGGGCCGAGGGTGGTGAGGGCGGCGGCGGAAAAAGCGGTGGCGAGGCGGGCCCGGCCACCAAGGCTCAGGCCACGCAGCCATCCAAGCACCAGACCGGCCACCATGGCATCGCCGGCGCCGACGGTGGAGGTCGGTTCCACCGGCAGGGCGGCGGCATGAACCGCCTCGTCGGCCTCCACCAAGACCGCCCCGGCGGCCCCCAACGACACCACGACGCAGCCGATCCCCTGGCCGATCAGCCGACGGGCGGCGGCGGCCACGTCCGCCGGCTCGTCCCCCACCGGCCCGACCAGATCGCGCAGCTCGTGGATGTTGGGTTTGATGAGCGCCGGTTCCGCCGCCACGCCCTGGCGCAGCGGGGCGCCGCTGGCGTCCAGAACGACGGTGCGGCCATGCGCCTTCAGGCGGGCGGTCAGGCGGGCATAAATGTCGTCATCCACTCCGGCCGGCAGCGACCCGGACAGCACGAAGATGGCATGATCCGCCGCCAGCGCATCCAAGGCGATGGTCAGGTGCTCCAGGCTGTCAGAACTGGCGGCGGGGCCTGGGAAATTGAGGTCGGTCACCGCGCCCTCGCCATGGGCGGCTTCGTCCACCAGCTTGATGTTGGTCCGCACCCGCCCCGGCAGGCCGACGAACCGATCGATGATGTGTTTGGCGGCGAACAGATCGGTGAAGCAACGGGCGTTCTCCTGCCCCATCAGGCCGCTGACGCTCACCCCGACGCCGAAATCGGCGAGGAAGCTGGCGACATTGACGCCTTTTCCACCCGGGTCGGCCCGGTCCCAGGCGATGCGGTTGACGCGGCCGGGACGGAAACCGCTCAGCCCCGCCGTCTGGTCGATGGCCGGGTTGAGGGTGACGGTGCAAACGCGGTCGGTGGCGGTGAACATGGCGCGTTTCCTTCCGTCAGGCGAGACGGCGCACGTCAGCGGCGGTGGCACAGCCCAGCGCCCGCTCCGCCAGCCGTCGGCACTCGGTCATCGACAGGCCGCGCACCTGCGCCTTCAGGGGCGCCACCGCCGGGGGGCTGACCGACAATTCATCGACGCCAAGGCCGATGAGGATGGGGGCCGCCACCCGTTCCGCCGCCATGTTGCCGCACACGCCCACCCATCGGCCATGGGCGTGGGCGGCCTCCACCACCATACCGATCAGCCGCAGCACGCTCGGATGCAGGCCGTCGGCCTTGCGGGTGAGCGTCGGGTGCAGGCGGTCGATGGCCAGGGTGTATTGGGTCAGGTCGTTGGTGCCGATGGAGAAGAAATCCACTTCGGGCGCGAACACCGGCGCCATCAGCGCGGCGGAGGGCACCTCCACCATGATCCCCACCTCCACCGGTGGAGCCCCCAGGGCGGCGCGCTCCTCTTCCAGCAGGGCGCGGGCCTCGCGGTACTCCTCCAGCATGCCGACCATGGGGAACATGACCTTCACCGCGCCCGGCGCTGCCGCCTTGGCCGCCCGCAGAATGGCCCGCACCTGGGTGCGGAACAGGTCCGGCTTGGACAGCGCCAGGCGGATGCCGCGCAGGCCGAGGAAGGGATTGTCCTCCGGTGGCATGGGCAGGAAGGGGATGTCCTTGTCGCCGCCGATGTCCATGGTGCGCACCACCAGCGGCAGGCCGTTCAGTGCCTCCACCATGCGCGACAGCGCCTCGGCCTGTTCGTCCTCGCCGGGGGCATCCTCGCGGCCAAGGAACAGGAACTCGGTACGCAGCAGGCCGATGCCTTCCGCCCCCGCCTCCACCGCCCGCGCCGCCTCGTCGGTGCGCCCGATGTTGGCGACCACCTCGACGCGGGCGCCGTCGGTGGTGAAAGCCGGCTGATAGGCCGCCGCCTTGGCCTGTTGCCGCGCCGCCTGCCGCTCGCTCCGGGCGGCTTCGGCCTTGCGGCGGTCGTCGGCATCGGGAGCGACCACCAGCAAGCCATGGTCGCCGTCCACCACCACCACGGTCCCATCGGCAACAGTCTCCAGCGCCGGGCCGAGCGACACCACCGCCGGAATGTCCAGCGACCGCGCCAGGATGGCCGAATGACTGTTGGGGCCGCTGGCGGCCAGGACAATGCCGAGCACCCGCTCGGTATCCAGCGTGGCGGTATCCGACGGCGCCAGATCCTCCGCCGCCAATATCACCGGGTGCGGCGGCAGCGGCTGCGACGTCTGGCCGCCGGTCTGACCGGCAAGGATGCGCAGCACGCGGGCGCCGACGTCGTGCATGTCGTTGGCGCGCTCGCGCAGGGTGGCATCGCCCAGCGCCGCCAGATCCGCCGCCCGCCGATCGGTGACGATCTGCCACGCCCGGCCGGCGGAATGGCCGCCCTCGATCAACGCCTTTGCCTCGGCCGCCAGGTCGGGATCGTCGAGAAACTCCTGGTGCGCCAGGAAGATCGCCGCCTGTTTGGAGCCGGAGCGGGCCGCCACCGCCGCATGCAGGGCCTGCAACTGGCCGCGCGCCTCGGCCACCGCGGCTTCCAGCGCCGCGGCCTCGCGGCTGGCACCCCGACTTTCGTCACGGACCAGGATTTCCGCCCGCCGCAACCGGTGCAGCGGCCCCAGCGCCAGCCCCGGCGAGGCCGCCACGCCCGGACGCACATCCCCGGCGAAGGCCACCGGCGCCGCCGCGGCAGGCAGCGGGGCGGGAGGGGCATCACCGTCGGCGGTCGGCGTGTCCTCTTCCAGCCCCTGGCGCACCGCCGCCGCCAGTTCGCGCACCGCCCGCGCCGCATCCGGGCCGCTGGCGAGGATGCGAATATCGGTGCCGCTCTCGACACCAAGGGTCAGCAGCGCGGCGAGGCTCTTGCCGTTCGCCACCTTGGCGCCGTGGGCCACCCGCACATCGGCGGCGAAGCGTTTGGCAAGCCCGGCGAATACCGCCGCCGGACGCGCATGCAGGCCATGCTGGCCTGTCACCATGACGCTGTCGGTCGCCTCATAGCCGGCGAGATCGGGCGCGGGCGCCGCCGCGCCGCCGCCGCCATCGCCCGTGCCGCCCCGGTTGAGCAGATCGAGCACGTCCTGCGGATCGGTGGTTACCGCCAGACGGCGGGCCGCCGCCTCGTCGGTCAGCACGTCGGTCAGATTGGCGAGAACCTGGATGTGTTCGTCGGAGCGGGCGGCGATGCCGACCGCCAGATGCACCACCTCGCCGGGGTTCCACTCCACACCGGCGGGAAACTGGACGACACAGATCGCCGTGTCGCGGATCATGGCGGCATCGCCCCGCAGGCCGTGGGGGATGGCGATGCCGTTGCCCAAGTAGGTGGGCGTCTGCCCCTCGCGCGCCAGCATGCTGTCGGCATAGGCGGGATCCACCATGCCGGCCTCCGCCAGGATCGCCGCCGCCTGGCGGATGGCATCGGCCTTGTCGGTGGCGGTTCGGCCGAGGGCCACCAGGTCCGTGGACAGGCTCAGCATGGGCTCTCCTTTCCTCCCGCTGTCGTGGCGACGGCGTCACGGTGCCATCGGCATCGGGTGCATCGGCATCAGGCGCCCCGACGGCGACCGCCATGCCCGCGGCGGGCCCGGCTCGCTGCGTCGCGCGTGGAAGAACGGGCCTCCGCGCCTGCCGGTTGCGGTGGATCAGAGACGGCAGGCAGCCAAATCAAGCATGAAACGATCAAACCGCTTCTGGTCGAAATCGTCAAGAATGGTGGCAAGCTTCGCCCGCTCCACCGCCGGCAGGTCGTGCAGCGGCGAGAACAGGGCGTGGAACAGGGTGCAGAACTCCGCCTTGCCAAAGGGCGGCGGGGCCTCTCCCCCCATGGGCTTGGGGGCGGCGATGAACATATGGGCGCCGAGGCTGATGGTGGAGGGATGGTACTGCATCAGCTTGATGAACCAATCGCAGCGAGCATCGAAGTTCCTGAACGCCTTGACGATGGTCCACAGCACTTTGGCCTGCACGGCGCGGGCGTCGGAACGGGCGTAGAACGCATCCCAGGCGAAGTCCTCGCCCTGTTCCAGCTTCATCAGTTGGACGATCTCGTTGCAGGCATCGGCGTAATGCTCCAGTTGCTCCCCCAGCGACAGCTGGAAGAAGTGGAACAGGTTGGGCAGGATGGAGCGGTCGAGCTGGCCGTCGTTGAACAGTGCCGCCAGCGGATGCACCATCAGGCGTCCCAAGGCGTTGCGCCGCATTTCCTGGCGCGAGTCGTGCTCGATCTCTTCCGCCAGATGGGCATAGACCTGATGGTAGAAGGCATCGAATTCGGGGTTCGACTTCAGCGCCTCGGCGACCGAGCGCAGGGTGGCCAAGTCGACATGGCCCTCCTTGGCCTTGGGCACCACGCCGGCGACCAGCGCATCCAGGATCTGCCCAGTCATCCGCCGCAGGTATTTTTCGCCCGAATGGCTCATCCTCGGTTCCCTCGCGCCGCGCTTCCGCCCATCGGCTTACGCCCTTGGCAGGATGATGCCTGGAAACGGCAGCAGTGTGAAGGGGATGCCGAGGTGGCCGCGCGCCCTCCCCCGTCCGGCGAGCGCCACCGCCGTCCGACGCAACCGCCGGCTGCCGTCGGGCGTTGCGGCTCCGGAAACTTCATCCGCCGAGTCCGCCTCCTGCCCTGTCCGCCGTGCGTCCCGAGGAGCCGTCATGGAACTCGACCCGCTGTTGCTGTCGCGCGTCCAGTTTGCCTTCGTGATCTCGTTTCACATCCTGTTTCCCGCCTTCACCATCGGCCTGTCCCTCTACATCGCCCTGTTGGAGG
>JAEWWF010000130.1 GCA_023396465.1 Pseudomonadota bacterium | reverse complement strand
GGCAAAGGGCCCGCCGGCGGCTGCCGGCGGGCCCTGGTGCTGCCCTGACTGAAGGGCCGTGCCTCAGCCGTCGACCGGATCGAAGCCGGTCTTGCGGTCGAAGTTGTGATGCGCCTCGATGTAGCGCACGGTGCCCGACTTGGAGCGCATGACCATGGAGTGGGTCACCGCGCCGCCATGCCAGCGACGCACGCCGCGCAGCATCGGGCCGGTGGTGACGCCGGTGGCGGCGAACATGACGTTGCCGGAGGCGAGGTCGAGCAGCCTATACTTGCGGTTGAGATCGCTGATGCCCCACCGCTTGGCGCGGCCGCGCTCGTCGTCGTTGCGGAACAACAGACGGCCTTGCATCTGGCCGCCGATGCAGCGCAGCGCCGCCGCCGCCAGCACGCCTTCCGGCGCCCCGCCCGAGCCCATGTAGATGTCGACGCCCGATTCCGGCTGGGTGGTGGCGATGACGCCGGAGACGTCGCCGTCGCCGATCAGCATGATGCGGGCGCCGGTGGCGCGCACGCGGGCGATCAGGTCTTCATGGCGCGGACGGTCGAGGATGCAGACCAGCAGGTCGTCGATGTCGCCCTTCTTGGCCTTGGCCAGTTCGCGCAGGTTCTCTTCCGGGGTGGCGTCCAGGTCGACCACGTCGTCCGGCAGGCCGGGACCGACGGCGATCTTGTCCATGTAAACGTCGGGCGCGTTGAGGAAGCCGCCTTCTTCCGCCATGGCGATGACCGCCAGCGCGTTGGGGCCGCCCTTGGCGGTGATGGTGGTGCCTTCCAGCGGGTCGAGGGCGATGTCCACTTTCTGACCCTGGCCGGAGCCGACCTTTTCACCGATGTAGAGCATCGGCGCCTCGTCGCGCTCGCCCTCGCCGATGACGACGGTGCCGTCGATGTTGAGGCTGTTGAGGGCGCGGCGCATGGCGTCGACGGCGGCCTGGTCGGCCGCCTTCTCGTCGCCACGGCCCATCAGGCGCGAGGCCGACAGCGCCGCCGCCTCGGTGACACGCACCACCTCAAGCGCCAGGTTGCGCTCGAGAACGTTGTTGAAGCTGCTGTTATGCTCCGACATGGGGACCTCTAATGGCTTGAACCAATGACGGTTTCGTATGCGGTAAAGGAAAGCTGCGGCGCGCCTCAGAGTTCCTCGATGCGGATGACATGCGGCGGCTCGACCACGGACTCCATGGCCTCGATTCGCTCCAGCGCCTGCCGCAGGGCGGCGGCTTCGGTCTCGTAGACGGTCATCACCACCGGCACGATCTCGCCGGGGGCGCGGCCGCGCTGAAGGATCTGCTCCATGGACACCTGGGCGTCGCGCAGGGCGGCGGCGATGTCGGCGAACACGCCGGGCACGTCGAGCACCTGGAGGCGGATGTAATAGGCGCCGGTCAGTTTCTCGATGGAGCCGACGGGGTGCGCTTTCAGGTCGCCGGCCGGCACCCCGAAGGTGAAGCCGCGACGGCCGCACGCGAGGTCGATGATGTCGGCCACCACCGCCGAAGCGGTCGGGCCGGCGCCGGCACCACGGCCTTCCAGCACCGTGCGGCCGACGAAATCACCTTCCGTCACCACGGCGTTGAACACGCCGTCCACATGGGCGATGGGGCTCGACAGCGGCACCATGGTCGGATGGACGCGCTGCTCCAGGCCGAACTCGGTCTCCCGCGCGATACCGAGCAGCTTGATGCGGTAGCCGAGCAGTTCGGCGTACTCGATATCAAGGGCGCTGACGTTGCGGATGCCCTGCACGGTGACGGCGCTGAAATCCACCGGGCTGCCGAACGCCAGACTGGCGAGGATGGACAGCTTGTGGGCGGCATCGACACCGTCGATGTCGAAGCTCGGATCGGCCTCGGCATAGCCGAGCGCCTGCGCCTCCTCCAGCACGTCGGAGAAGTCACGCCCCGTCTCACGCATGGTGGTGAGGATGTAGTTGCAGGTGCCGTTGAGGATGCCGTAGAGCGAGGTGATGCGGTTGCCCGCCAGCCCCTCGCGCAAGGTCTTGATGACCGGGATGCCGCCGGCCACCGCCGCCTCGTAGGCCAGCGCCACGCCGGCCGCCTCGGCCTCCTGCGCAAGCTGGGTGCCGTGATGGGCGAGCATGGCCTTGTTGGCGGTCACCACATGGCGGCCACGGGCGATGGCGGTCTGCACGGCGCGCTTGGCGATGCCGTCGGCGCCGCCGATCAGCTCCACCACCACGTCGGCATCGGCGGTGTCGGCCATTTCGACCGCATCATCGAACCAAGTGATGCCGGTCATGTCGAAGCCGCGATCCCGGCCCGCGGTGCGGGCCGAGACGGCGGTGACGGTGACGGGCCGGCCGCAGCGGCGGGCGATGAGGTCGGACTGCTGCTGGAGCAGCTTGACGGTGCCGGCGCCGACCGTACCAAGGCCGGCGATGGCGACTTTCAGCGGTTCTTTCACGTTGCGCTCGCCCGTTTCTTCTCGGAATCTTCCAGAACCTTGTCGTAATTCGACAGGAACATCTTGATATTGCGCACGGCCTGACGGACGCGGTGCTTGTTCTCCACCAGACCGATGCGGACATGGCCGTCGCCATGCTCGCCGAAGCCCAGGCCGGGGGCCACCGCCACCTTGGCCTCGGTCAGCAGCAGCTTGGAGAACTCGACCGATCCCAGATGAGCGAAGGCCGGCGGGATCGGCGCCCAGCAGAACATGGTGGCCGGCGGCGACGGCATGGTCCAACCGGCGCCCTGCAAGCCCTCGATCAGCACGTCGCGCCGCTCCTTGTAGAGCTGGCGGATTTCCTCGACACAATCCTGCGGACCGTTGAGCGCCGCCGTGGCCGCCACCTGCACCGGGGTGAAGGCGCCGTAGTCGAGATAGCTCTTCACCCGCGCCAGGGCCGCCACCAGCTTGCGGTTGCCGCAGGCGAAGCCGATGCGCCAGCCGGGCATGTTGTAGGTCTTGGACATGGAGGTGAACTCGATCGCCACCTCGCGGGCCCCCGGAATTTGCAGGATCGACGGCGGCGGATTGTCGTCGAAATAAATCTCCGAATAGGCGATGTCCGACAGGATCCAGATGCCGTGATGGCGGCAGAAATCCACCACCTGACCGTAGAAGTCCAGGTCGGCCACGTAGGCGGTCGGATTCGACGGATAGTTGATGACCAGCGCGACCGGCTTCGGCACCGAATGGCGCACGGCACGGTCCAGCGCGGCCAGGAACTCCGGCCCCGGCTCGGCCGGCAGCGAGCGGATGGAGCCGCCGACGATGATGAAGCCGAAGGCGTGGATCGGATAGCTCGGGTTCGGCGACAGGATGACGTCGCCGGGGCTGGTGATCGCCGACGCCAGATTGGCGAGCCCTTCCTTGGAGCCGAGGGTGGCGATCACCTCCGTCTCCGGGTCCAGCTGGACGCCGAAGCGGCGCTCGTAATAGGCCGCCTGGGCGCGGCGCAGGCCGGGAATGCCCTTGGAGGTCGAATAGCGGTGGGCGCGCGGGTTGCGGGCGGCCTCGCACAGCTTGTCGACGATGTGGGCGGGGGTGGGCTGATCGGGGTTGCCCATGCCGAAATCGATGATGTCCTCACCGGCGGCGCGAGCTCGGGCCTTCATCGCGTTCACTTCAGCGAAGACATAAGGCGGCAGCCGCTTAATCCGGTGGAACTCCTGGTCGATCATGGCACTTGGTCCAAAAAGACGTCGACGGCCTTGCAGATGAGGAACCGGCCCACGGACGCGGGCGCGCGGGGGATGACGCGCCGAGGCCGGAACGGCCGCCTGCCCCCGGTGCCTTTCTACAGCCTCGCCCGCATCGGCGCGACTGGTTTCTGCAAGGAAGCGACCGCCACGCGCGGCATATTGTTACGCGCGCCCGATGCTGACCGGACGGTCAGCGAACGAGGAAGATCTCCACTCGCTGGTTGCCCACCTGACCGGAGGGCATGACCTCCTGATAGCGCGGCTCGCTGGCGCCAAGCGCCGCCACCTCCACCACCTCGCCGGGCACGCCTTCGCGCACCAGGGCGGCGGCGACGGCATCGGCGCGGGCAACGGACGTCTCGAAATTCACCAGCATGTGGCGCTGCTGCGGCATGTCGGCGGTGAACCGGGACGAATGGCCGACCACCTTGATGAAGCCGCCCTGTCGTGCCTGGAGATCCGCCACCTGCCGGATCACCTGATGGTCGCGGGCGCCCAGCGCCTTCGACCCGAACTCGAAATGGATCACCGCCACCGGCTCGCCGCCGGCCGGCAGGGACACGGTGCCACCGCCGCCACCAACCACCACCGCCGGCTGAATGCCGCCGCCACCGACGACGACGGTACCGCCGTGGCTCATCACCGCCGGCTGCATGGCCGGCTGTGCCATGGCGCCGCCGATC
>JAEWWF010000022.1 GCA_023396465.1 Pseudomonadota bacterium | reverse complement strand
CCGCAGCGCCAGGGCCGCCGCCACGCCCTGGGTGGCGGAGCGTTCGAGCAGCCCGGCATACCAGCCGGCGCCGCTGCGGCGGGCCTGACCGGGGTCGAGCGGCCGGTACAACGGTGCCGTCATGCCGCCCCTCAGGCGCTGGCGCGGGCGAGCGGCGGCGGCACGGCGGCAGGCCCGGTGCGGCCGCCGACCAGCGGTTCATAGACGCCCCGATAGCGCGCCGCCACCGCCGCCCACGAGCGTTCGCCCGAAACATAGGAATGGGGGCGGTCCAGCACCTCGCGCCAGCCGGCGCGGGCGCTCAGCACCGCGTCCACCGTGTCGGCGAGCGCCTGCGGATCGTCGGGGCGGAACAGCCAGCCGGTCTGGCCGTCGCGGATCAGTTCCCGGTGGCCGCCGACGTCCGATGCCAGCACCGGCTTGCCCATGGCCATGGCCTCCAGCGGCTTGAGCGGCGTCACCAGTTCGGTCAGGCGGATGGAGGTGCGCGGGAACACCAGCAGGTCCACCAGATCGTAGTAAGCCTGCACCTGCTCGTGCGGCACCCGGCCGGTGAACAGCACCCGGTCGGCAACGCCGAGGTCGGCCGCCAGGGCCTTCAGGCGGGCATCCTCCGGCCCGCCGCCGACCAGCAGCACCCGCACCTCCGGCCGCCGCGCCGCCAGCGCCGGCAGTGCCCGCAGCAGCACGTCGAGCCCCTCGTAGCCGTAGAAAGAGCCGAGGAAACCGAGCACCACGGCGCCACGCAGGCCAAGCTCCTGCTCCAGCCGCGCATCACGGCGGCCACCGCTGCGGAAGGCGGTGACGTCGACGGCATTGGGGATGACGGTGATCTTGTCATGCGGCACGCCGCGGGCGATGAGGTCGTCGCGCAGGCCGTGGGCGATGGTGGTGATGGCATCGGCCCGTCGCACCGCCCAGCTTTCCAGCGCCCGCGTCAGGCGGTAGCGCCAGTTGCCTTCGCGCGAGGTGCCGTGGCTGGCCGCCGCGTCCTCCCAGAAGGCGCGGATCTCGTAGACCACCGGCAGGCCGAAGCGGCGGCCGACCCGCAGGGTCGGCACCGCGTTCAGGGCCGGCGAGTGGGCGTGCAGGATGTCCGGCCGCTCCTGCGCCACCACCTCCGCCAGCCGGCGTTCGAGCCTGCGCATGAGCATCAGTTCGCGCATCACCGGCAGCGCCGCCGGGCCGCGCTCCGGCAGGCGCGGGGTGCGGTGGAACTCCAGCCCCTCGACGATCTCCCGCGGCAGGCTGTCGCGCAAGTGTTTGGGGGATGTGACATGGCTGGTGGTCCAACCCAGCGCCCGCTGGTGGCGGAGGATGCCGAGGGTGCGGAACGAGTACCCGCTGTGCAGCGGCACCGAATGGTCGAGCACATGCAGGATCTTCATGCCCTGTCGTCCTTGCTGCGGGATCAGAGCCGCCATGGTGGGCAGCGGGGCCGCGCCCGGCAAGCGATCGGGCGGACTACGTCTTGCGCGGGGCCATGGCGCAAAAAGAAGGCCGGAGCCCGAAAGCCCCGGCCAGTCGAGAGTGCGAGACAGAGGATGACGGCGGCGTCAGGTCGCCTTGCCGTCACGGCGACGGCGGATGGCGCCGAAGCCGAGGATCGCCAGGCCAGCGCCCAGCATGCCGACGGTCGCCGGTTCAGGAACCGCGATCGCCGGGTTCACCACCGTGGTGGAGGTGTGGTTGATGGTGAAATTGTAGCGCACGCCGCGCTGGAGCGTCACCGGGATCACCAGGCTGCCACTATCGGTGAATTCCGCCGTGGTGAAGGGCTCGGAGATGGCGACGCCGATATTCAATTCGGCCGGAGCCAGCACGATGGGGGTCGGACCGCCGAGGATGGTGACGAAGAATTGCGAGCCGGCCGAGGCATCCTGAATGCCGTTGTCCATCTCGTGCGCGACCAGCAGGTCGATGAAGAAGTCGAGGGTCAGTTCAAGATCCACGGAGCCGCTGCCGCCCATGACCATTTCAAACTGCACGCCACCCTGCGACGTGTTGGTGCTGGTGGCGCGGCCGATGGTGCCGCCGTCGACACGGGACTCGCCAAGCACCGTCGAGGTGACGCCGGCGGTACGGCCGACGCCGGTCACCAGGGCGCCGCTGATGGTCCCTTCGGCACGGGCGAAATCAGCGGTGGTCGGAACGCCGCCGCAGGCGCCGCCGTCCTGCACGCAGACCGAGGTCGACAGGCTGTTGCCGGCGACCGGGTTGCTGACACCACCGCCGTTGTAAGCGAAGTCGTCGGTGAAGGTCGGCGCGGTGAAGGTGCCGTAGGTGCTGAGGTAGGCCGTGCCGCCGACGCTGTCGGTGAACGACAGGTAGCTGAAGTCGGCCAGATCGACGATGCCGCCACCGGCATAGTTGAGAGTGACGTTGGAAAACTGCGAGTAGGCATAGCCGTAGACGTCCGCCTTGGCCTCGCCCGCCGCCGCGACGGAGATCGCGAGGGCCCCCGCCAGGGCCGCATACTTGAGTCTGGTCAGCATGTCGCCATCCTTTTCTTGGGTCGGTTCGGCGCCCCTCCTGCCCCCCAGGGGCCTCCGGCGGGTCCGCGCCTGCCCCTCTCATGCAGCCCCCATGCCAGACATATAAGTTATTGATTTTGTTTAAGTTTTAAGGGGTTACTCCGGTTGCGCAAGGGGTATTTGGAAAGAATGCCGACACCCCTTCGTCAAGCGTCGCGGCTTTCCCTGGCGCGGTGGCGCGGCTTGCCTCCGTGGCGGGAAAATCATTTATTTTCATAGCTTTATTGCAAAACAAGAAGACCCGTGTTGGCTGGAAAATCCGCCGACACGGGCCTTGTGGCACCCAGGAAGGTCCGGCGCCGGGCGCTACACCAGCACCTCCGCCGGGCCGCCGTGGCCAAGGAAGCCGTGCGGGCTGGCCGAGGCGCCATAGGCGCCGGACTGGAAAATCACCACCAGATCGCCGATTTCGGCGCGGGGCAACTCCATGCGGTCGGCCAGCAGGTCGATGGGGGTACACAGGCAGCCGACGACGCTTTGCGTCTCCACGTCGGCGGCGGCCATGCGAGAGCCAACGACCACCGGATAATTGCGCCGCAGCACCTGCCCGAAGTTGCCGGTGGCGGCCAGATGGTGGTGCAGGCCGCCGTCGGTGACCAGGAACACCTGCCCGCGCGACGTCTTGCGGTCGACCACCCGGCAGACGTAGACCCCGGCCTCGCCGACCAGATAGCGGCCCAGTTCGATGCCCAGGCGGGCCTCCGGCAGGGCGGCGGCGAGGCGGTCGGACAGCACCGCCATGCCGTCGCCGACCTCGGCCAGCGGCAGCGGCTCGTCCTTGTCGTGGTAGGGGATGCCGAAGCCGCCGCCGACGTTCACCAGTTCCGGCGCCGCCGGGGCGTGGTCGGTCAGGCGCAGCACCAGCTCGACGCTTTTCTCCTGCGCCTCGCGGATGAGCGCCGGGCGCAGCGCCTGGCTGCCCCAGAAGACGTGGAAGCCGACGAAGCAGGCGTCAAGCGCCGCAATGCGCCGCAGCACCGCCGGCACCTCCTCGGCATCGATGCCGAACTGCTTGGCGCCGCCGCCCATGCGCATGCCGGAGCCGCGCAGCTCGAAATCCGGGTTGACGCGCACGGCGACGCGCGGCGTGACGCCGAGCCGCGCCGCCTCGCGCGCCAGCACTTCCAGTTCGCGGCGCTTTCGATGTTGACGGTCACCCCCCCCGCCACCGCCCGCGCCAGTTCCTCCGCCCGCTTGCCGGGGCCGGCGAAGCTGATGTGGTCGGGGTCGACGCCGGCATCCAGCACCGTCGCCAGTTCGCCGGCGGAGGCGACGTCCATGCCGTCCACCAACCGCGCCAGATGGCCGACCACCGCCGGCATGGGGTTGGCCTTGCAGGCGTAGGACAGGTGCACGCCGGCCGGCAGGTGGGCGCGCAGCAGCGCCACCCGGTCGGTGATCAGGGTGCGGTCGTAGGCGTAGAAGGGCGTCCGCCCGACCCGCGCCGCCAGCCGCCGTAGCGGCACGCCGCCGACCACCAGCTGATCGCCGCTGACCGGGAAGCCGTGGACGCGGCGGATTTCGGGGTTGGTGAGGGGAGCATTCACGGTCACGCCTCCTCTTTGCGGAAGGTGTCCTGGTGGGCGAGCGCCAGACCCTTGCGGTCCGGCTTGCCGTTGGCGTTGCGCGGCATGGCGTCGACGGCGACGATGCGGCGCGGCACCATGTAGGCCGGCAACTCGGCGCGGGCGGCGGCGAGCAGCGCGTCGCCATCCAGCGCCCCGCCCTCCGGCCCGGTCGCCACCACCACCACCGCCTGACCAAGCTCGGGATGGGGCACGCCGATGGCCACCACCTCGCCCACCAGCCCGGTGGAGTAGAGCACTTCCTCGATCTCCGTCGGGCTGGTGCGATAGCCCGAGGTCTTGATCATCTCGTCCTCGCGGCCGATGAAGGTGAGGTAGCCGTCGGCGTCCATCTTCACCGTATCGCCCGACCACACCGCCATTTCGGGGTTGGGGATGCCGGCTTCCTGTCCCGGCGCCGGGCGGAAGCGCGCCGCCGTGCGCTCGGGGTCGTTCCAGTAGCCGAGCGCCACGAAGGCGCCGCGGTGGACCAGCTCGCCCGGCTCGCCGGGGGCGCAGGGGGTGCCGTCCTTGCGCACCACCATGATCTCGGCATTGGGCACCGCCTTGCCGATGCTGTCGGGGCGGCGGTCGACTTCGGCCGGCGGCAGGTAGGTCGACCGGAAGGCTTCCGTCAGGCCGTACATCAGGTAGGCCTGGGTGTAGGGCAGCAGGGCGCGCAGGCGGTCGAGCACGCTGCGCGGCATCCGCCCGCCGGTGTTGGCGATGTAGCGCAGGCTGCGGGTGGCATCGTCGGACCAGCGGCATTGCGCCAGTTGCACCCACAACGGCGGGATGCCGGTGATGCCGGTGATGCCTTCCTCCGCCACCGCCCGCACCGCGTCGCGCGGCAGCAGGTAGTTCATCAGCACCACCCGGGCGCCGACGGCGAAGGCGGTGGTCAGTTGGCTGAAGCCGGCATCGAAGCTGAGCGGCAGCAGCGACAGGATGCGGTCCTCGGCCACGTTGCCCAGATATTCCGACACGCTGAAGGCGCCGGCCAGCAGGTTGCGGTGGCTGAGCACCACGCCCTTCGGCAGGCCGGTGGAGCCGGAGGTGTAGAGGATCGCCGCCATGTCGCTGTCGATGGTGCGGTGGGGCAGCCGCAGCGCCCCGGCGCCGACGGCCATGACATCGGTCCACCGCAGCAGCTCCACCCCGTGCAGGGCCGGCGGCGCCGGCGGCAGGGCATCGACCAGCACCACGGCGCGCAGGTCCGGGCAGTCGGGCAGCACGGCGGCCAGCGCCTCCAGCCGCGCCGCCGAGGTCACCAGCACCCGCACGTTGCAGTCGGCCAGGATATGACCAACCTGACGGCCCTTCAGCACCGGGTTGACTGGCACGAAGACGCCGCCGGCATGGGCGGCGCCGAAGCACGACACCACCGTCTCGAACCGCTTGTCGAGGTAGACGGCGACGCGCTCGCGCCGGTGCAGGCCGCCGGCCACCAGGCCGCGGGCGAAGGCCTCCACCGCCTGGGCGAGGTCGCCGTAGGTCAGGCTTTCGCCGTCGCAGCGCAGGGCCGTCCCCAGCGGATCGCGCATCGCCGAGGACAGGATCAACTCGGACAGGCGGTCATGCATGCGATGTCTCCAGACGGAAGGAGGAGCAAAGAGGTCAGCGTGGGGCGGCGGTGTCGCGGCGGTCGCGGCCATCCCGGCGCGGCGGCCGCCGCCGCCCGGCCGCCATCGCCCCTTCCCCCTCATCCGGGGGCGGCTTCATGCGGATGAGGCCGGTCTGATCGCCAATGCACGGCACGCCGTCATTGGTCACCAGCCAGTGCATGACATAGAGCGTGGCGGCGAGCGCCAGGAGCAGAAGACCGGTTTCCACGAGGCTTTCTCCAGACGGCGCGGATCATCCGCGGCCTCTCTCGGGCCGTCCATGGATAGCAACTGCGGCACGGTCGCTCATCATCTCGCGCGGCCTAGTTCCTGGTCCCACGCGGCCTAAACCCGACGGGTGACTCCCCATGCCCGCCCCTGCGTGCCATCGTCTTCGGTGCCCGCAGGTGCCGGGACCCTGGCCAGGATCTTGGGAAGCCTCATGCGCGACATCGTCATCATTCTGTATTTCATGGCCCTGGTGCCGGCCATTCTGCGCTGGCCGTTCCTCGGCATTCTCGGCTGGTCGGTGGTGTCCTACATGAACCCGCACCAGCTGGGCTGGAGCTACACCAGCAGCCTGCCGCTGGCCATGGTCATCGCCCTGGCGACGGTGCTCGGCTTCGTGGTGCAGCCGGGACGGAAGGGCATCCCGCTCCAGCCGATCACCGTGTTGCTGCTGGTGTTCGTGGGCTACGCCACGCTGACCACCGTCTTCGCCGTCGCCCCGGCGGCGGCCCAGAGCAAGTACATCGAGTTCTTCAAGATCATGTTGATGACCTTCCTCACCATCCCGCTGATGGCGTCGCGGGAACGCATCCACGCGCTGGTGTGGATCATGGTGCTGGGCATCGGCTTCTACGGGGTCAAGGGCGGCATTTTCACCGTCATCACCGGCGGCGAGCACCGTGTCTGGGGGCCGCCAGCATCAGTGATCCGCGACAACAACCAACTGGCTCTGGCATTGATCATGCTGCTGCCGCTAGTGCGTTACCTGCACCAGCAGACGGCGGAGAAGTGGATCCGTCACGGCCTGCTGCTGTCGATGGCGTTCATCGCCGTCGCCATCATCGGATCGTACTCGCGCGGGGCGCTGCTGGCGGGCTTCGCCTGCCTGTTCTGGCTGTTCCTGAAATCGCGCCACAAGGTGCCGGTGTTCGGGCTGGGGGTGGTTCTGGTCGCCGTGGTCCTGTTCATGATGCCGGAACAGTGGTTCGCCCGCATGCAGAGCATCGAGAGCTATGCCGACGACCCCTCGGTGCAAGGCCGTTTCGATGCCTGGACCTATGCCTGGCGGCTGGCCGAGATGCGGCCGCTGGTGGGCGGCGGCTTCGCCCCCAATTACAACGACGCCCTGTTCATGCAGCTGGTGCCCGATGCCTTCAAGGTGCGGTCGTTCCACAGCATCTATTTCGAGACGCTGGGCGAACATGGCTGGCCGGGGCTGATCCTGTTCCTGATCATCGGCCTGACCGGGCTGATCACCGCCCAGCGCATCGCCAACCAGACGCGCGGCATCCCGCATCTGGCCTGGGCCCATGATCTGGCGTCCATGGTGCAGGTCAGTCTGGTCGGCTATGCCGCTGGAGGGGCGTTCCTCAACCTGTCGAACTTCGACCTCTACTATCACATCCTCATCCTGCTGGTGCTGATCCGGGTGGTGATCGGGCCGGAGATCAACCGCGTGCCGGTACCGCTTACCCGCCGCGCCGCCTTGGCACGGGCCGAGGCGGAGGCCAAGGCAACCACCGGCGGACCCTCCGGCCGGGCCAGGAGCCTGGCACGATGAAGGTGCTTCTGGTCGCCGGCTTCTTCCCACCGCACGCGCCGCTCGCTGCCACACGGGCGCCAGCGCTGGCGCGGTTCCTGCGCACGCGCGGCCACGCGGTGAAGGTGCTCGGCGCCCGCAACCCGGACTTCCCGCCGGTGCTCGACCATGGGCTGCCGCCCGAGGATGTGATCCTCACCGCCCTCGATCCACCGCTGCCGGCGCGCGGCCTGCTGCGCGGTCTGGCGCGGCTGGACGGCGGCGCCCTTGGCC
>JAEWWF010000001.1 GCA_023396465.1 Pseudomonadota bacterium | reverse complement strand
CCGCACCAGACCACGACCGAGGCTGATCTTCTGCTTGGCGTCGGCGGTCAGGTTGCTGGCCTTGCGCGACAATACCGGCGTCATTTCCAGCATCTCGGCGATTTCCTTCACCCGGCGGTCGATCTCGTCGGCCGGGACGCCGCGGTTGCGCAGCGGGAAGGCGAGGTTGTCGCGCACCGTCATGCTGTCGTAGACGACGGGGAACTGGAACACCTGGGCGATGTTGCGTGCCTCCGGCGGCAGCATGGTCACGTCCTCGCCGTCGAACAGGATGCGTCCGTGGCTGGGGGCCAGCAGGCCGGAGATGATGTTGAGCAGCGTCGTCTTGCCGCACCCCGACGGGCCGAGCAGGGCATAGGCGCCGCCGTCGTCCCACGTCAGGTCGAATTCCTTCAGGGCATAGTCGCTCTTGGCCTTGGGCTGCGGCACATAGGAATGGGCCAGGCGGGAGAGGTCGATGCGGGCCATGGGCGTGGTCCTTCCTTGCCGGCTCAGGCGGCGGCAGCGGCGGCGGTGGCGGGCGCCGCCACCAGCCGGCCGTCGCGGCCGAACACGAAGAAGCGGTGCGGGTCCAGCCAGACGCGCACTGCGGCGTCGATGGCCGGCTCGTGGACGCCGTGCGCCAGGGCGACCCAGCGGCAGCCGGCATAGTCCATGTGGACGAAGCTTTCCGACCCGGTGATCTCGGTCACCGCCACCACCGCCGACAGGGCGATGGCATCGGGGCGGCCGGCGGCCAGCGCCAGGTGGTTGGGGCGGAAGCCGATGGTGTAGTCGCCGTCGGCAAGGCCGCGCAGCGATCCGGTCGCCGGCACCACCGCTTCGCCGATCCAGGCCATGCCGCCGCGCACCTCGATGTCGAGGAAGTTCATGGGCGGGTCGGAGAACACCTGCGCCGTGCGGCGGTCGTGCGGCCGGCGGTAGACCTCCAGCGTCGGCCCGAACTGGGTGACGGCGCCTTCGTGCAGGGTCGCCGTGTGGCCGCCGAGCAGCAGGGCTTCCGCCGGTTCGGTGGTGGCATAGACCAGGATGGCGCCGGAGGCGGCGAAGATACGCGGCAGTTCCTCCCGCAGTTCCTCGCGCAGCTTGTAGTCCAGGTTGGCGAGCGGCTCGTCCAGCAGCACCAGCTCCGCCCCCTTCACCAGCGCCCGCGCCAGGGCGGTGCGCTGCTGCTGGCCGCCGGACAGTTCCAGCGGCGTGCGGTCGAGCATGCGGTCGATGCGCAAGAGGCGCGCCGCCTCCGCCACCTTGCGGTCGATCTCGTCCCTGGGGCGGCCGGCCACCTTCAGCGGCGAGGCGATGTTCTCCCACACGCTGAGGGTCGGGTAGTTGATGAACTGCTGGTAGACCATGGCGACCGAGCGCTTGCGCACCGGCACGCCGGTGACGTCGCGGCCGTTCATGACGATGCGGCCGGCGGTCGGCTCGTCGAGGCCCGCCATCAGCCGCATCAGGCTGGTCTTGCCCGACAGCGTCGGGCCAAGCAGCACGTTCAGGCTGCCCCGCTCCAGCCGCAGGGAGACGTCGCGGATGTGCGTCTCGCGGTCCACAACCTTGGAAACGTTGTGCAATTCGAGCGTCATGCCGCCCCTCCCTGGCGCAGGGCCGGGGCGTCCTGGCCGTGTCTGCGCGCCTGCATCCAATCCTCCAGGCGGTCGCGCTGGGCCGGCGTCAGGCGCAGGCCGAGCTTGGAGCGCCGCCACAGCACGTCATCGGCGGCAACCGCCCACTCCTCGTCCATCAGCCACGCCACCTCGCGGGCGGTCAGGGTGGCACCGAAGTCCTCGCCCAGGTCGGTGGCGGTGTCGGCATCTTTCAGCATGCGGCCAGCCAGGGTGCCGTAGGCGCGCACCAGCCGGCGGGCCCAGACCTCGTCGAGGAAGGGATGGGCGGCACGCAACTGGTCCACCAGCGCATCCACCGCCGTCACCGCGAAATTGCCGCCGGGCAGCGGCGCCGCCGCCGTCCACGGCCGCCCCATGGCGGGGAAGGCCGGCGCCAGCTTCTCCAGCACCGCTTCCGCCAGCTTGCGGTAGGTGGTGATCTTGCCGCCGAAGACGCTGACCAGCGGCGGCTGGTCGCCCTGCCCGTCCACCTCGATCACATAATCGCGGGTGGCGGCGCGGGCCTCGCTGGCGCCGTCGTCATAGAGCGGCCGCACGCCGGAGAAGGTGTGAACGATATCCTCCTGACGCACCGGCGTCCTGAAGTAGGCGCTGGCGGCGCGGCAGAGGTACTCCACCTCGCCGGTGGCGATATGGACGTCGGCGGGGTCGCCCTGGAAATCCTCGTCGGTGGTGCCGACCAGGGTGAAGTCGGTCTCGTAGGGCACGGCGAAGATGATGCGCCGGTCCGGGTTCTGGAAGATGAAGGCACGGTCGTGGTCATAGAGGCGGGGCACGATGATGTGGCTGCCCTTCACCATGCGCACCCGCGCCGGGCTGTTCATGCGCAGGCGGCTGGTCAGCACCTCCGCCACCCAGGGGCCGGCGGCGTTCACCACCGCCTTCGCCCGCACATGACGGGCGGCGCCGGTGTCGGCGTCCTCCACCGTCACCAGCCAGCGGTCGCCCTGACGTTCGGCGCTGCGCAGGCGGCTGCGGGTGTGGACGACGGCGCCGCGGTCGCGGGCGTCCATGGCGTTCAGCACCACCAGGCGGCTGTCTTCCACCCAGCAGTCGGAATACTCGAAGCCCTTGGAGAAGTCGTCCTTCAGCGGCGCGCCGAGGGGGTCGGTGGTGAGGTCGATCTGGCGCGTGCCGGGCAGGATCTCGCGGCCGCCCAGGTGATCGTACAGGAACAGGCCGAGGCGGATGAGCCAGCCGGGGCGCAGGCCGTTGTGGTGCGGCAGGATGAAGCGCAGCGGCCAGATGATGTGCGGCGCCGCGCGCAGCAGGGTCTCGCGCTCGATCAGCGCCTCGCGCACCAGCCGGAACTCGTAATATTCCAGATAGCGCAGGCCGCCGTGGATCAGCTTGGTGCTGGCGGAGGAAGTCGCCCCGGCCAGATCCGCCTGCTCGCACAGGTAGACCGAGAGGCCGCGTCCGGCGGCGTCGCGGGCAATACCACACCCGTTGACGCCACCGCCGATGATGGCGATGTCGAAATCTTGCGGCTGCATGGCCTCCCTTTGCTCCGTCCTGTGGCGGCCGTCGGGTTGATCCCGGCTGGCCTGGAACGACGGGGCCCCGAGCCGAGGGAACCCATCACGGAACTTTCACTAAGGAGGCTAGTCGAAAATATGCGACTTGGAAAGTGAAAATTACGAAATCGGAAACGCGGGTTTCGCACTCTTTCGTCTTAGCGGTCAGGCCGGTGCGATTTCCACCCGCACGCCGGCATCGGCGCACACTCTCGCAAGGCTTTCCGGCGGCTCGGCATCGGTGACCAGGACGTCGATCTGGGCGATGTGGCCGATGCGCACCGGGGCGCTGCGGCTGAACTTCATGTGGTCGGCCACCAGCACCACCGTGCGGGCATTGGCGATGATGGCCTGCGACACCCGCACCTCGCGGTAATCGTAGTCGAGCAGGGCGCCGTCTTCCTCGATGGCCGAGGCGCCGATGACGGCGTAGTCGACCTTGAACTGATTGATGAAGTCGGTGGCAGATTCGCCGACGATGCCGCCGTCGGAATGCCGCAGCACGCCGCCGACGATGATCGTCTCGATCTGTGGAACCTGGTGCAGGATGTTGGCAACGTTGATGTTGTTGGTGATGGCCAGCAGGTCGCGGTGGGCCGTCAGGGCGCGCGCCACTTCCTCCGTCGTGGTGCCGATGTTGATGAACAGCGAGCAGTCGTCGGGGATGAGCGAGGCAGCATGGCGCCCGATGCGGCCCTTCTCGTCGGCGGCCAGCACCCGGCGGGCGTCGTAGCGCAGGTTCTCCACGCTGCTGGCCAGCACGGCGCCGCCATGGACGCGCTTGAGCAGGCGGCGGTCGCACAAGTCGTTGAGATCCTTGCGGATGGTCTGCGGCGTGACGCCGAACCGGACCGCCAGATCATCCACCACCACCCGCCCCTGGTCGCGCGCCAGGGTGAGGATGTCGGCCAGTCGCGGCGTCAGGTCCTGCATGGAATCACCCTCCCCTTTTCGTTTTCTTTCGCTTCAGCCTGCCACGAAATTCGCCGGGGCGGAAGGTTCGCGGCCGGCGCGCATCCGAAAGAAACGAAAGCGGAGGATGCTCCTGGCTGTGGAATGGCGCCCGCTCAGGCGAGATCCCACACCAGCACTTCGGACTCGTCATCAAGGCCGGTCAGCACCACCGCCGTTTCATCGCTGACCGCGGCGCCGTCGCCTTCGCGCAAGGTGAGGTCGCCGAGCGCCACGCCGCCGCGCACCACCTGCACCCACAGGTGCCGGCCGGCCGTCACCGGCGCCGTCACCGCCTGCCCCGCCGCCAGCAACGCCGCCGACAGGCTGACGTCCTGGTGGATGGGCAGCGAGCCGTCGCGGCCGTCGGGGGAGACCAGCAGTGCCAGCCGGCCACACTTGTCGTCGCGCCCGAAGCGCTTCTGCACGTAGCCCGGCGTCAGGCCGTTCTCGCGCGGCAGCACCCACATTTGCAGGAAACGCAAGGGCTCGGTGTTGGAACCGTTGAACTCCGAATGGCGGATGCCGGTGCCGGCGGTCATCACCTGCACCTCGCCCGGCCCCACCGTCTCCACATTGCCGAGGCTGTCCTTGTGGGCGAGCGCCCCCGCGACGACATAGGAGATGATCTCCATGTCGCGGTGGCCGTGCTCGCCGAAGCCGGCACCTGGCACCACGCGGTCGTCGTTGATGACCCGCAGGGTGCGGAAGCCCATGTGGCGCGGGTCCATGTAGTGCCCGAAGGAAAAGGTGTGGCGGCTGTCCAGCCAGCCGAAATCGACATGGCCGCGCTCTTCGGATCGGCGCAGGGTGATCATGGCGGTATCTCCCAAGGGGGCCTATTGCCGCCATGATAACGGTTTCCCATATTTCTTCTATCTACGACATTGGAACAATATTGTTTCCTCATTCCGACGAATGGCTCAGATCGCGGGCCTCCAGCGCCGTGGCGTCGTACATGCCCGCCCACACGGCAGCGGTCCCCTCGCGCTTCATCGCGCGCAGACGGCTGACCGGCAGCGGTGGGCTGACCCACAGCGGCCCCGCGTCGTCGGCGGCGCCGCGCGGCGGCAGCGGCGTGCCCCATACCCCGGTGTGGCCGAGGTCGCGCTCGCACGGCACATAGGCGGCGGCGCCGGAGATATTGAGGTCGGCGCCATGGCAGAAATCGCCGCAGTCGCCGATGGTGCCGACGGCGGCGACACAGGCGAACAGCTCGATGGCGCGCGCTTTGGCGCAGTCGAACACGCGGTGATAGCCAGCCAGGGTGGTGGTCATCGATGGCACCAGCACCACGTCGGGCTCCATGCGCCCCAGTTCCACCGCCACCGCCGGCTGTTCGATGTCCAGGCAGATGACCACCGACCAGCGCACGCCGCGCCACTCGAACACCGTCACCGCATTGCCCTTGGCGAGGCTCCAGCAGGCTTCGTCGCGTTCATCGGGAGTCAGGGTGAGCTTGTCGTGGGTCATCTCGCCGCCGCCGGGCAGCAGGGTCACCGCCCGGTTGGCATAGCCGCCCCCTGGCGCCGGCAGCGGGATGGAGCCGGCCACCAGCGCCACGTCATGACGGTTCACCAGCGGCCGCAGGCTGTCGAGCATGGCCGGCGCCTGTTCCGCCATCCAGGGAATCTCCGCCGTCGGCGCCAGCTTCTCCGGCAGCACAGACAGCCATTGGGCGCAGGCATACTCCGGCAGCACCAGGATATCCGCCCCCGCGACGGCGGCGGCGGCCAGCCGGTCGCCGACCATGGCGGTCCAGTCCTCCAGGCAGGCCAGACGACGACCGACGTTCACGGGCCATAGGGCGACGACGGGATCAGACATGGAACTCTCCGGGCGAAGGCTGCAACGGCGGTGGGGGATGAAACGCGACGGCCGCCACCGTCACCGGGTGGCGGCCGTTCCGTCGGACGAAACCGGGTCAGCTCTTGAGGCGGGTCCAGATGCGGTCGCGCAGGTCCTGGGCCGGCTTGGCGCAATCCTCGGCCGGGCGCAGGCGGTCGCTGTATTCGTCCGGCATGTTGACAGCCGGATCCTTCGCCAGCTTTTCCTCCAGGAACGCCTCCGAGCCGGCGATGGCGTTCATGTAGCCGGTGAAGTTGGAGGCCTCGGCGGCGTTCTTCGGGTCCATGATCCAGTTGAGGAAGACCTTCGCTTCCTCGATGTTCTTGGCTCCCTTGGGAATGGCGAAGTTGTCGGCCCAGAATGGCAGACCTTCCTTGGGATAGACATAGACCACCGACGGCCGATCGGTCTTGGTGCGGTGGGCGGCGCCGTTCCACTGCTGATGCATGATGACCTCACCGGCGATCATGCGCTCGATGGTGCCGTCCGACTGGTACATGGCCAAGTAGGGCTTCTGCTTTTGCAGCAGTTCCATCACCGCTTGGGCCTTGGCCGGATCGTCGAAGCAGCGTTCATATCCAAGGTAGAAGGCGGCCGAGGAAATGACGTCGTTCATGTCGTTGAGGGCGACGATCTGGCCCTTAAGGTCCTCGCGCGGCTCGAAGAATTCCTTCCAGCTTTCCTCCAACGCACCGTTCACCCGCCCGCTGTCGTAGGAAAACCCGGTGGTTCCCCACAGGTAGGGCACCGAGTAGGCGCGTTGCGGATCCCAGGGCGTGTCCCGGAACACGGGTTTCACGTTCTTGAAGTTTTCCATGCCGGAGGCGTCGATCTTCTGGATCAGCCCACCTTCGATCATGCGCGGAATGATGTAATCCGTCGGCACCACGATGTCGTAGCCGGAGGCACCGGCCTGAAGCTTGGCCAGCATGGTCTCGTTGCTGTCGTAGACATCCAGCGTGACCTTGATACCGGTTTCCTGCTCGAACCGCTTCAGCAGGTCGGGCGGAATGTAGTTGGACCAGTTGTAGAGATACAGCTCCCGCGCCTCGGCGGCACCGCCGCCAAACGCGACCACCGCCGCCAGCGCGGCGGCGGTGAACCCCATGCGCAACGTCCTGGTGACCATGAAGACCTCCTGTTCGATGTGTTTTCTTTGGTTTTCGGTTTTGGTCAGGCGGCGCCGCGCCGTCCCGCCCACCAGGTGAGCAGGGTCGACAGCGACACGAACACAAGCGACACCATCAGCATGAGCGAGGAGATGGCATTGACCTCCGGGCTGATGCCGATGCGGATGGCGCCGAAGATATAAACCGGCAGAGTGGTCGCCCCGGCGCCGGCGACGAAATAAGTGATGACGAAATCATCCAGCGAGATGATGAAGGCGAGCATCGCCCCGGCTAGGATGCCCGGCCACAACAATGGCAACGTCACCCGGAAGAAGGTGCGCATCTCGTCGGCATACAGGTCGGCGGCGGCCTCGCCCAGGCGTGGGTCCATGCCCTCGATGCGGGCACGGATGGGCAGGTAGGCGAAGGGGATGCAGAACACCGTGTGGGCGATCACCACCGTCAGCAGCCCGAGGTCGAAGCCGACCAGGATGAAGAACAGCAGCGAGGCGACGGCGGTGACGATCTCCGGCACCACCAGCGGCATGGCCAGCACGCCCGAAACCGCCGTTTGTCCCCTGAACCGCCGCCGCGCCATGCCCAACGCCGCGACGGTGGCGGCGGCGGTGGCAATCACGGTCGCCCATAGCGCCACGATGAGGGAATTCTTGGCGGCGTTCAGGATGTCCTTGTTGTCGAGAACGCGGGCGTACCAATCGGTGGTGAAGCCGGTCCAGATGGTGGCGGAACTGTTCTCGTTGAACGACAGGCCGATCAGGATGACGATCGGCAGATAGAGATAGACGAAGAAGACCCAGGTCGCGAGGCGCGTGCCGGGAAAGCGGCGGATGTCCATGGCGGCGATGCCTCCCCTATTCCGGCAGCTTGCGGAAGCGCAACAGGTAGACGAGCATGGCCAGCAGGACGCAGGCCAGCAGGGTGAAGGCCAGCGCCGAGCCGAGCGGCCAGTTGCGGGAGGCGCCGAACTGAAGCTGGATCAGGTTGCCAATCATCAATTCCTTCGACCCACCCAGCAATTCCGGCGTCACGTAGGCGCCGAGGCCGGGAATGAACACCAGGGTACAGCCGGCGGCGATGCCCGGCAGACTGAGCGGCACCACCACTCGCCGCAAAGCCTGGAGGCGCGTGGCGTAGAGATCATAGGCGGCCTCCACCAACCGGAAATCGAGCTTCTCCAGGCTGGCATAGATGGGCAGCACCATGAACGGCAGATAGCTGTAGGTGAGCCCGATGGCGATGGCGGCCGGGGTATAGAGGATGGAGACGCTGCCGTCGGTCAGCCCCAGACCCTGCACCCACTGATCGACCAGCCCATTGGTCCGCAGCAGCAGGATCCAAGCGTAGTTGCGCACCAGCAGGTTGGTCCAGAACGGGATGGTGACCAGGAAAATCAGCAGCTTGCGCCGCGACGGCGGTTGCAGCGCGATGTAGAGCGCCACCGGAAAGCCGATGGCCAGCGCGATCACCGTGGTCAGCAGCGACAGCCCGAGGGAGCGCAGGTAGATGCTGACATAGACGGTGTTGACCACCAGATTGTCGAAGAAATCGCGCTCGAAAAAGAAGCTGACATAGGCGCTGACGGTGAACTCGTCCCATACCACGCCGCCATATTGGCCGCGTTCGAGAAACGACACATAGGCCATCAGCAACAGCGGCAGCAGCATGAAGATGCCGACGATCAGGACCGCCGGACCAATGAGCAGGAGCCTTTGCAGGCGGGGCGAGCGGCGGATGACGTCGAGCATGGTCTCAGTCCCTCAGCACCGACAGCGCCTCGGGCGGAAAGCCCACCCTCACCCGCGCGCCTTGCGCCAACGTGGGGCTCGACTGATCTCGGTTCTGCACCCGCGCCACCAGCGGCTCGTTCAGGCCGTCGACCCGCAGGTGATAGGTCGTGTCGGTGCCGAAATAGACGATGGTGTCCACCGTCGCCGCCAGCGTCGTCCCAGCGGTGGTTCCGGCGTCTGCGGCGGTCAGGAAGGTGCGTTCCGGCCGCACCGCCAAGGTGACCGTCTCGCCCGCCTGATGACCGCGCGGATCGGCCACCGGCAGGGCGGCACCGGCGATGCGGGCGACAAAGCGGCCAGCGCCGTCATCCTCCAGCGTGCCCTTCAGGAAATTGGTCTCGCCGATGAAGTCGGCGACGAAGCGCACCTGCGGGCGCTGGTAGATCTCTTGCGGGGCACCGATCTGCAACACATGGCCATCCTTCATCACCGCGATCCGGTCGCTCATGGTGAGCGCCTCTTCCTGGTCATGGGTGACGAAGACGAAGGTGATGCCGGTGTCGCGTTGCAGGCGTTTCAGTTCGATCTGCATGCCCTTGCGCAGCTTGAGGTCGAGTGCCGACAGCGGCTCGTCCAGCAGCAGCACCTTGGGGTGCGGCGCCAGGGCGCGGGCCAGGGCGACGCGCTGCTGCTGCCCGCCCGACAGTTGCGACGGCATCCGCCGGTGCATGCCCGACAGGTGGACGAGCGTCAGCATCTCGTCCACCCGGGCGGCGATGGCCTCCTTGCCGAGACCCGACTTCTCCAGCCCGAAGGCGACGTTTTGCGCCACCGTCATATGCGGAAACAGGGCGTAGTTCTGAAACACCGTGTTGATCGGCCGCCGGAACGGCGGCTCGGCGGTGATGTCGGCGCCGTCCAGCAGCACCCGGCCTGACGTCGGTTGCTCGAACCCGGCGATGGAGCGCAGCAGTGTCGTCTTGCCACAGCCGGAGGGGCCGAGCAGGGTGAAGAACTCGTTCGGCGCGATGCGGATCGACACGCCACCGAGCGCCGTGACCGGCGCCTCGCTGGCCGAGGCGTAGACCTTCACCAGGGTTTCGATGGAGATGCCGGCCGTCGTGGTCGTGTCTGGCGCCACGGCGGGGCGGTCGAGGGTGGCGGTGGCCGTCATCCCGGCCTCCGCAGGCTGAGGTGGCCGCGGCGGAGTCGCGCCGGGGCGGTGCGAAAGTGACAAGCAGAGTCCATGCGCACAGGTCTCCCAGAAGGCGACACCCTGGCCTGCCCGGCCGCCGGCGCCGTCCAATATCCTTTACAACCCGCCCTGGCCGCAGCCTCCCGTTCGGCCATGTCGGGTGTCCAGGCCCCTGCCCCACACTCCAGGCTTTCCGCCCATTGTCGTGCTCTGGCAAGGAACTAGGGATGTCCCTTGGGGCTCTCTCCCCGTTCAAAACAGTAGAGGCAGCGTCCTGTGCTGCGCAAGATATTTAACGCACTGCTCCGCTCGGACGAGGTCGTCAAGCCGATGGCATCCGCGATGCCTGGGTACGGCCTCCCCAGCCCCAGGACTCCGCCGGCACCTCGTGCAGGATGACATAGGTGGGGATGGCCAGATCGGGCAGGACATGGCGTAGGGCTGCGTCCATCTTGGCAATGAAATCAGCCTTTTCCTGCTCCGTATTGAGGCCTTGCGTGATGAACCCTTCAACCACGGCAGCGGCCGGCTGGAACTGATCGCCGATGGTCCAGATGCGCTCGTGGTCGGCCACTTCGGTAACCAGCACGGAAGTCAGGGCCGCCTGTTTGCCCAAAACCTCGGCCATCAGCCGGGTGGCGCTGCGGGCGAGTTCGGAGCGATCATCGGGGGTGACGCCATGGGCGCCGAGGACGATGCGAACGAAGGGCATGGGCGGACACTCCTTCTGGCAGCAGGCGGCAGGATGACGTGTCCGCGTCACCCCACGGGCGCCGCATCGACGGCAAATAGCTCTCCCCTCACACGGCCGGCCATTCAAGGCGAACCGGCCCTTGGTCGAGAACAAGGCGGCCCTTCACCTGTCGCATCAGGCTTTCGGCGATGCGCAGGCCTAGTCCGCCTTGTCGCATCGCCGCCGGTGGCACACCACCGCCGCCATCGCGGACGATGACGCACCAAAGTCCAGAGTCCGGCAAGGCTTCAAGGCTGACGGAGAGAGGCGGTCCGCCATGGCGAACCGCATTGACCAGCACCTCGGTCAGCGCGACGCCGAGAGGGATCGCCTGGTCGAGAGGAATGTCGACTGGCGCCAGGTCAAGGGTAACGGCGGGCGGCGGGTCCAAATCCGCCTGCCGGCGTGCCTCCTCGACCATTTCGGCGGCATAGGCGGTAAAGTTGACCACCAGGGTGGTGCCGTCATCGGCGATGAGGCGGGCGTGGGAATAGGCGGCGGCGGCCGCAGCCAAGCGCACCTCCAGGCGTCCCAGCGCCTCGCGCGCTTCGGGGCCTTCCGTCCGCATTTGCAGGCGGAGCAGGCTGAGGAGCATCTGCATGGTATTGCCGATCCGATGCCGCGTCTGGCGATAGAGGTCTTCCCAGTCCGTCTCCTGCGGCATACGTCAGCTCCCTGGTGTGGCCCGTGCGGATGAAAAAGGGCGGAGTCCACGCGACTCCGCCCTCTACACTGCACCAGCAAAGAGTGTCAGGACAAGGCCTGTACAATCTCCTCCGTCATCTTCTTGGCATCGCCGAACAGCATCATGGTGTTGTCGCGGAAGAACAGTTCGTTATCCACGCCAGCATAGCCGGACGCCATGGAGCGCTTGATGAAGAGAACCGTCTTGGCCTTTTCGACATCCAGAACCGGCATGCCGTAGATCGGGCTCTGCGGGTCGGTCTTGGCCGCCGGGTTGGTGACATCGTTGGCACCGATGACGTAGGCGACGTCGGCGGTGGTGAACTCATGGTTGATCTCTTCGAGTTCGAACACCTCGTCATAGGGCACGTTGGCTTCCGCCAGCAGCACGTTCATGTGCCCCGGCATGCGGCCCGCCACCGGGTGGATGGCATAGCGCACCTCGACGCCTTCGGCCTTCAGGATGTCAGCCATCTCCCGCACCGCGTGCTGCGCCTGGGCAACCGCCATGCCGTAACCGGGGACGATGATGACCTTGCTGGCGTTCTTCATGATGAAGGCCGCGTCCTCGGTCGAACCCGCCTTCACCGCCCGGTCGCCGGCCGCGCCACCCGCCGCCGCCGCGGAGGAGTCGCCGCCGAAGCCGCCGAGGATGACGTTGATGATCGAGCGGTTCATGCCCTTGCACATGATGTAGGACAAAATGGCGCCCGACGCGCCGACCAGGGCACCGGTGATGACCAGGGTGGAGTTGCCCAGCGTGAAGCCGATGCCCGCCGCCGCCCAACCGGAGTAGCTGTTCAGCATGGACACGATCACCGGCATGTCGGCGCCGCCGATGGGCAGGATCAGCAGGAAGCCGAGCGCGAAGGCCAGCGCCACGATCAGCCCGAAGGCGAAGTAGGAGCCGGTGGCGGCGAACCAGATCACCAGCAGGATCACCAGGATGCCGAGCGCCGCGTTCAGCGGATGCTGCATCGGGAACACCAGCGGCTTGCCCGTCACCAGACCCTGAAGCTTGGCGAAGGCGACGATGGAGCCGGTGAAGGTGATGGCGCCGACGGCGGTGCCGATGGACATTTCAATCAGCGACCCGGCGCCGATCTGGCCCACTTGGCCGATGCCATAGGCTTCCGGGTTGAAAAGCGCCGCCGCCGCCACCAGCACGGCGGCGAGACCGACCAGCGAGTGGAAGGCGGCCACCAGCTGCGGCAGGGCCGTCATCTGGATGCGCAGGGCGATGACGGTGCCGATGGCGCCGCCGATGATGATGCCGAAGACGATCCAGACATAGGACTGGACCACCGGCGACACCAGCGTGGTCAGGATGGCGATGCCCATGCCGACCATGCCGAAGATGTTGCCCTGGCGGGCGGTTTCGGGGCTCGACAGCCCACGCAGCGCCAGGATGAACAGGACCGACGCCACCAGATAGGCGAGGATCGTGAAGCTTTCTACAGCCATGGTGAGCGGTCCCCCTTACTTCTGCTTCTTCTTGAACATGGACAGCATGCGCTGGGTGACCACGAAGCCGCCGAAGATGTTGACGCTGGCCAGCACCACGGCGAAGAACCCGAGCACCTTGGAGCCCGAGAACCCCTCCGGTCCCGCCGCCAGCATGGCGCCGACGATGATGACCGACGACACCGCGTTGGTGACGGCCATCAGCGGCGAATGCAGCGCCGGCGTCACCCGCCACACCACGTAGTAGCCGACGAAGACGGCCAGCACGAAAACGGTCAGCAGCCAGTAGAACTCGCTCGGGGCGCCGGCCGCGGCGGTGGCGGCATCCTGGGTCAGGCGGGCGACCTCGGCGGCCACCAGCTTGGCGTTCAGCGCCAGGGCCTCGGCCTGTTCAGCCAGCAGCTGGGCGGCGCCGGCGACCTTTTCCTGTTGTTCCATCACTGGCCTCCCTCGGCTTCGGCCTTCTTCAGCATGGGGTGGACGACGGCGCCGTCGCGGGTGACGAGGGTGCCTTTCACCAGATCGTCATCCCACTTGAAATCAAGCGCCTTGCTGTCCTTGTTCACCTGTGGGGTGAGGAAGTTCAGCAGGTTCTTGGCGAACAGCAGGCTGGAATCCGACGCCAGCCGGGCCGGCATGTTGGTGTGGCCGACGATGGTGACGCCGTGCTTGACCACCACCTTGTCGGGCTCGGTCAGTTCGCAGTTGCCGCCGGCTTCCGCCGCCAGATCGACGATGACGCTGCCCGGCTTCATGGTCGCCACCTGCGCCGCGGTGATCAGGGTCGGCGCCTTGCGGCCGGGGATCAGCGCGGTGGTGATGACCATGTCGGCCTTGGTCAGGTGCTCGCCGACGACCTTCTTCTGCTTCTCGAAGTATTCGGGCGGCATTTCCTTGGCGTAGCCGCCGGCGCTTTCGGCTTCCTTCTCCATCGCCTCGTCGACCACGACGAACTTGCCGCCGAGCGACTGCACCTGTTCCTTGGTGGCCGGGCGAACGTCGGTGGCATAGACCACGGCGCCCATGCGCTTGGCGGTGGCGACCGCCTGGAGACCGGCGACACCCGCCCCGAAGATGAGAACGCGGGCCGGCGGCACGGTGCCAGCGGCGGTCATCATCATCGGCATGGCGCGGTTGAAGGTGGCGGCGGCCTCGATCACGGCACGGTAGCCGGCGAGGTTGTTCTGCGAGCTGAGGATGTCCATGGACTGGGCGCGGGAAATGCGCGGCATCAGCTCCATGGCGAAGCTGGTCACCTTGCGGGCGGCCAGCGCCTCCACCACCGCCGGCTCCGTCAGGGCCTTCAGGTGGCAGACCAGCACGGCGCCTTCCTTGTACTGCGCCACTTCGTCGGCACCCTCGCTGGCGGTCAGCGGGCGCTGCACCTTGAGGATGACGTCGGCCGACCCGACCGCCTCGGCGGCGGTGGCGGCGATGGATGCTCCGGCTTCCTTGAACGCGTCATCGGTAAAGGCGGCACCCTCCCCGGCGCCGGTCTCGACCACCACGTCGAAGCCAAGCCCGACGAGCTTCTTCACGGTGTCGGGCGACGCCGCCACGCGAAGCTCGCCTTCGCGCTGCTCCTTCGGTATGGCGATTCTCATTGTGTCTTATCCCCTTATTCTGCCTGTGCCGCGCCTGCTCGGTAAGCCCAACACCATGGCGCCTTGCAATGCAGCATGCAAGCGCCTTTGGCGTGCCGAACCCCTCCCACCACCGCGGAACGTCTAGCTTATTAGTTTTTCATAATGGATAAAACCCACCCCTTCGGGCCGGTGAAGCGGCTCCTCATCCCCAGCCCTAATACCCGCGTAAATCACTCGGATATGCCTATATTTCTTTGACGGAAGCTGATCGCCGCCGGACACTCAAGGCAAACACGAAACGACACAGACAGATCGGGAGGAGACACCATGACGGAACCGCATTCCGCGCTGCCAGCCCACGAGACCATCTTCACCGTTGACCCGGTGCCGCTGAAATACGGCCACGGCGCCCTCGCCGAGCTGGGCGGTGACGCCCGCGCGCTCGGCATGACGAGGGTCGGGCTGTTCACCGACCGCACCGTTGCCCGGCTGCCGTGCATGGAGACGGCTCTTGCCGCCCTGCGCGAGGGTGGCCTCGATGTGGTGGTTTACGATGTGGTGGAGGTGGAGCCAAACGACCGTTCCTTTGCCGCCGCCGCCGCCTTCGCCCAGTCGGCCCGACTGGATGGCTTCGTGTCGCTGGGCGGCGGGTCGGTGATGGATACCGCCAAGGCGGCCAATCTGCTGTCCACTTGGCCCGATGACCTGCTGGCCTACGTCAATGCCCCGGTGGGCGCGGCGAAGCCGGTTCCGGGGCCGCTGAAGCCCCATATCGCCTGCCCCACCACCTGCGGCACCGGCAGCGAAACCACCGGCGTCGCCATCTTCGACCTGCCGGAACGGCAGTTGAAGACCGGCATTTCCAGCCGTCTGCTGAAGCCTCGGCTGGCGGTGGTTGACCCTACGGCAACCTACACCCTACCCGCCGGAGTGGTCGCCGCCACCGGCTTCGACGTTCTCACCCACGCCATAGAAAGCTATACCGCCCGGCTGTTCACCAGCCGCGAGCGGCCCGCCGCCCCCCACCTGCGGCCGCCCTACCAGGGTGCGAATCCGTGGAGCGATGGCGGTGCCCTGGAGGCCATCCGGCTCGGCGGCCGCTATCTCGAACGGGCCGCCGCCGATGCCGCCGACACCGAGGCGCGCGACTTCCTCACCTTCGCCGCCACGCTCGCCGGCATGAGCTTCGGCAATGCCGGCGTCCACATCCCCCATGCCATGAGCTACGCCGTCGCCGGCCTCAACCACGAGTATCGGGCCGCCGGCTACGATGCCGCCGGCCACGGCATGGTGCCGCACGGCATCTCGGTGGTGGTGAACGCCCCGGCCGCCTTCCGCTTCACCGCCGACGCCGACCCGCAGCGCCACCTGACCGCCGCCGCCGCCCTGGGGGCCGACATCCGTCAGGCCGGCCCGGACGATGCCGGCGCGGTGCTGGCCGGGCGTCTGGCGGAGATGATGCGCGCCACCGGCATCCCCAACGGCCTGTCCGACATCGGCTATACCGAGGCCGACCTCCCCGCCCTGGTCAGGAGCGCGTGGCCGCAGCAGCGCCTGCTGGTGCAGGCCCCGAAGCCGGTGACGGAAGCCGATCTCGCCACCTTGTTCCGGGACGCCATGCGCTATTGGTGAGCCCGGCGTCAGCGCTCAGCCGCCGAACACCCTACGCCACAACTGGCGCAGGCGGTCGTTGCTGGCGTCGGGGCGCTCGGTAAAGACCTCCGGTTCGCCAAGCAGGCGGCCGGAGGCGTCCACCACCGCCCGGATGCCCCAGAACCCGAGTTCGCTGCCGCCGAACATGCCGTAGCGGTAATCGCGCGCCTCCACCGTGACGTGACCATCGCCATTGGGAATGACGTTCCAGATGACGTTGTCCATGGCGAACCAGCGGAAAATGGCGCCCTGCTCGCTGTTCGCCACCGCTTGAGCCGGGGGCGGCAACGCGCCACGGGGGAAACTGCGCCACTCGATCGGCCCCGGAGCCAGAACGGAATAAAAGCCGACCTCCACCGCGTCCGGTCGCTCCACCACCACCCGCCGCAGCCACGGCTGGAACAGCGTCGGATAGGCGGTCACCTGGGCCGGTGCCGCGACCTGCCGCGCGGCCAAGTGTTCCACCTGCACGTTGACGCTCCAGCCGAACAGCGTCCAGGCGCTGATGAACAGCAGCGCCGACGCCGCCGCCACCTGGGCCAGCAGCACCCGGCGCGCCGTCACCGCGCCGATCACCACCGCCACCACCAGCGGCAGGGAATAGATCGGGTCGATGATCGGCATGGCGTTGATGGCGAAGCGATGGCTCGACAGCGGCGCCAGCAGCTGGGTGCCATAGCTGGTGAACAGGTCGATGATCGGATGGGTGACCAGCGCCGCGATGGTCAGCCATACCCACGACGCCAGGATCTGCGGATCGGGCCGCCGGTCGGGCTCGCGTTGGCGCCACCACAGCCACAGGCCGAGTGCCAGAAGCGCCCCCATGGCCGGACCAAAGAACAGCGAATGGGTGAGGCCGCGATGGTGAACCCAGGCGGCGAAAGGTCCGGCGACCCACCCGACGGCGACATCGAGGTCGGGGACGAGACCGAGCACCGCCCCGGCGGCAATGGCCTTACGGCCAAGCCGGCGACGGAAGCCCACCTGCGCCACGGTGGCGCCGAACAGCATTTGCGTGACGGTATCCATGGCCGACAAGGTAAGACCGCGCCGCCGCCACTTCCAGTGGGGCGATGCGGCAGAGCGACGTTTTACTCGCCGGCCGTGTGGCGCAGTGCCTCCAGGTCGCAGCGGAAGCGGTTGGTGCGCACCTCGGTCACCGTGCCAGCGCGCTTGAACTCCGCCACCACCCGGCTGGCGGTTTCGGTGGTGACGCCGAGCATGGCGCCCAGGTCCTCGCGGCTGAACAGTTCCACCTCCGGCGCGCCGGTGCAGGCGGGTTCCACCTCCGCCAGATGCAGGAACAGGCGGGCGACGCGCGAGCGGGCGGAGCCGGTGGACAGCCCCGTCAGCCATTCGTCGGCCTGCTTCACGTTGCTGTGCCAGCGCTTCATCAGCTGAGTGTGCAGGCGTGGGGTCTCCACCGACAGGCGGTTGACCACCTCGCGCGGCAGGCGGCAGACGGTCACCGGCCGCAGCACCACCGCCGAGTGTTCATAGGACTCGCCGAGCAGCACCTCCAGCCCGGCGGTATCGCCCCGCCGCAGCAGGCGGACGATGCGCTGGCCGCCGTCGGGCAGGTACTGCACCAGCTTCACGAGGCCGGAGCGCACGGTGAACAGCGCCGTGCCCTCGTCGCCGGCATGGTAGAGGGCGCTGCCGGGATCATAGGCCAGTTCGTCGATGGGCAGGTGGATGAGATCGAAGTCCTCCGCCCGCAGGTCGGCGAACAGCGCCATGTCCCGAATCGTGCAGCCCTCACACTCCGCCTGTCCCTTCCAGGCGGATTCGATGCGACTTTTCTTCACCACGGCCTCGCGGTTGGACAGCCTTCGGCGGCCATCGTCTTTTTGATCGCGACACTTTAGGATCATTCGCCGCACGCGAAAAGGGACAACCCCAGCAAGGTCTTGCTCATGACCGCCGCGCTGATCGTCGAAAGCCTCAGCCGGCCGCCGCTGCCGCCGGTGTCGCTCACCCTCGCCGCCGGGGAGTGCGTGGCCGTCACCGGGCCGTCCGGCTCGGGCAAGACGCTGCTGCTGCGGGCCATCGCCGACCTCGACCCCAACGACGGCCGGGTTACGCTGGACGGCGTCGATCGAGCCGCCATGCCGGCCCCCCAGTGGCGGCAGCGGGTGGCCTTCGTGCCGGCGGAAAGCGGCTGGTGGGCCGCCACCGTCGCCGACCACCTGACGCCGGAAGCCCTGCCGCTGCTGGCCGCCGTCGGCCTGGAGGATGCCGCCGCCTAGCCGGTGGAGCGGCTGTCGAGCGGCGAGCGCCAGCGCCTCGCCATGGTGCGGGCGCTCGCCCTGAAGCCGCGGGTGCTGCTGCTGGACGAGCCCACCGCCAACCTGGACGCCGCCGCCACCACCGCGGTGGAAGCCCTGATCGTCGCGGCGCTGAGGGAGGGCACGGCGGTGGTCCTCGCCAGCCACGACCGCGAGCAGGTGGCGCGGCTGGCCGGGCGGGAACTCGCCTTCCGCGACGGCGCCCTGACGGAGGCCGCCGCATGACCCCCTACAGCGGCGCCCTGGGGTGGGTCGACCTTGCCGTCTCCGCCCTGCTGATCGTCCTGGCGGGGGCGGTGTCGCTCGCCTGGGGGCTCGGCATCCATCGCCGGCTGCTGGTATCGGCGGTGCGGTCGGTGGTGCAGTTGCTGCTGCTGGCGCTGGTGCTGCAATGGCTGTTCGCCCACACCTCCCCCTGGCTGACGGCGCTGGCGGCGGCGGTGATGCTGGGATTCGCCGCCAACGAGATCTTCGGCCGCCAGGACCGCCGCCTGACCGGCGCCTGGGGCTACGGCGCCGGCGGGCTGGCCATCACCCTGGCGGCGACGGCAGTCACCCTGTTCGCCCTCGCCGGCCCGGTGCGGCCGGAGCCGTGGTACGACCCCCGCTATGCCATCCCGCTGCTGGGGATGATCCTCGGCAACGTCATGACCGGCATCGCCGTCGGCTCAACACCCTCACCGCCGCCGTCGCCCGCGACCGGGTGGCCATCGAGGCCCGACTGGCGCTCGGCCACACGCGCTGGCGGGCACTGGGGGACACGGTGCGCCACGCCTTGCGCACCGGCCTCATCGGCATCGTCAACAGCATGTCGGCGGCCGGCATCGTCTTCATCCCCGGCATGATGACCGGCCAGATTCTCGCCGGTCAGCCGCCAGAGGAGGCGGCCCGCTGGCAGATCCTGATCCTGTTCCTCATCGCCGGCGCCACGGCGGTGGGCACGGTGACGGCGGGGATGCTGGCCGTCGCCCGCCTCACCGACGACCGCCACCGGCTGCGCCTGGACCGCCTACGCAGCAGAAGCGACAGCCGCTGATCCCGTTTTGTTCCTTACATCAGGCAACCAGAGCGGTGGCGATGACCGACCACAGGTAGATCACGCCCAGCAGGGACAGCAGCGCCAGGGTTTCGCGGAACAGCGTGGGGAAGGACATGACGGGTCTCCTCATCAGGCTCGGTTCGCGGAATGTTCCAATGCGGTGATGAGAACACACGAGGAACATGTCGTCAAGCGGGTGTTTTCCCGCCCTTTGCCAAAGCCGCGCTGCCGCCTATATTCGCCGCCATGATCGAGAGCCCCCCGCCGCCGCCCCGCGCCCGCGTCGACCGCCGCCTGTCCGTCGCCCCGATGATGGACTGGACGGACCGCCACGACCGCGCCTTCCTGCGCTGCCTGACCCGCCGCACGTTGCTCTATACGGAAATGGTGGTGACCGGCGCCATCCTGCACGGGCGCGATCCGGCGCGGTTTCTCGGCTACAGCCCGCAGGAGCATCCGCTGGCGCTGCAACTGGGCGGCTCCGACCCGACCGAGCTGGCCGCCTGCACCCGTATCGCCGCCGAGTGGGGCTATGACGAGGTCAACCTCAACTGCGGCTGCCCGTCGGACCGCGTCAGCGCCGGCCGCTTCGGCGCCTGCCTGATGGCCGAGCCGCAGCTGGTGGCCGACTGCCTGAGCGCCATGCGCGAGGCGGCGCCCGCCGACGGGCCGGAGGTGACGGTGAAGCACCGCATCGGCATCGACGACCTCGACAGCTACGACCACCTGACGCGGTTCGTCGACACGGTGGCGCGGGCCGGCGTGCGGACCTTCATCGTCCACGCCCGCAAGGCCTGGCTGAACGGCCTCAGCCCCAAGGAAAACCGCGAGATCCCACCGCTGCGGCACGACGTGGTGCACCGCCTGAAGCAGGATTTCCCGCAGCTGGAGATCATCCTCAACGGCGGCATCCTGTCTGTGCCCGAGGCCCTGACCCACATCGGCCCCACCGACGGCGTGATGATCGGCCGCGCCGCCTATGAAACCCCCTGGGTGCTGCACGAGGCCGACCGGCTGGTGTGGGGCGAGCCGGCGGGCGAACCTGACAGCCGCCACGCGGTGGTGCGCCGCTTCCTGCCTTATGTGGAGGAGCAACTGGCGGCGGGAACCCAGCTCAAGCACATGACGCGGCACATCCTGGGCTTGTTCCAGGGCTGCAAGGGCGCCCGCGCCTGGCGCCGCCACCTGTCGGAAAACGCCTGCCGCTCCGGTGCTGGCGTCGAAGTGGTGGAAGGGGCGCTGGCGCTGGTGCCGGAGGAGGTCGGGGTGGCGGCGTAAGGCAGCGGCCCCTTTGCCCAACCGGCCGCCTTTCGTCCAGCGCAACGCTGGAGCGCATCTGCACAAAAATGATGGTGATATTTAATAGGCCTGAGATATGGTGACGGCCCACTACCATATTTCGGGGAATGACGATGTTTATCCGCGGTGCCCTGGTGGCCGTTTCCGTGACTCTGCTCGGTGCCTGCTCCACCCTGGTGGAAGGGTCGGATCAGAGTGTTACCGTGATGACCGATCCGTCCGGAGCGTCATGCCGCCTGGAGTCCAAGAACGGGATCGTTGGCGTCGTCAACCCCACCCCTGGCTCTGTCGTCCTGAGCAAGTCCAAGGAGAACGTCAGCGTCCTGTGTGAGAAGGAAGGCTATCAGCCGAGCGCGGGTACTCTCGCCAGTTCGTTTGAGGGCATGACCTTCGGGAACGTGATTTTTGGCGGCATTATCGGCGTCGGGATCGACGCAGCCTCGGGTGCCATGAACAAGTATCCCGCCAGCGTCACCGTGCAGCTTGCTCCCCTGTCCTTCCCCAGCACGGCGGCCCGCGATGCCTTCTTCGACCAGAAGATCGCCTCGCTGCGGGTTCAGCATGAGCGGACCAAGGCCACGACCGCGGCGCAATGCTCGTCCGATGAGGCCACCTGCAAAAGCCGTCTGGCCGCCCTGGACAGGGTCCCTGACGCCGACGTTGCGGACCTGGAGCTGAAGCGCGTTAATTCCCGCGTTGACGGCGCCTGACACCTCGGATCAAGGGGTGTCATGGTCGTGGGCCACCCCGTCCATGACACCCCGTGTCTTGCCTTTACACAGGCCCCTACTCAATCACCAGCTGCACCCAATCCGACGCAAACCGCGTGACCCCCAGGTTCACCGGCCGGCCGTCGTGATCCACGTCCAGGGCTTCCGTCACCAGGATGGGGCGGTTGCGGGGTTGGTGGAGGAGGTCGGCGTCGCCGGGGCTCGGCATGCGGGCGAGCACGCGGGTCCACTTGCGCGTGTAGTCCTCCACCCCGAAGCGGGCCAGTGACTGGGTGATCGACTCCGTTTCGCGGAAGGCGATGTCGAAGCCGGGGAAGCGGTCGGCCGGCAGGTATTGCGTCGAGAACGAGATGCGCCGGCCGTCGGCCATGCCCACCGTCTCCAGCACCACCACCCGGCCGCCACGCTTCAGTCCCAGGGCCTCGGCCACGGCGGCGTCGGCTTCGCCCAGTTCGGCGCGGATGAATTCGTGCCCGGCCTCGCGCCCCACCTTCATGAGGTTGGAGGCAAAGCGGGTGCGCTTGCCGACGGCGTAGTCGATGACGTGTTCGTGCACGAAGGTGCCGCGCCCCTGCTCCACCCGCAGCAGGCCCTTTTCCTCCATCTCCGCCAGCGCCCGCCGCACGGTGTGGCGATTGACCTGGAAGCGGTCGGCCAGTTCGAACTCGGTCGGCAGCCGCTCGCCGGGCTTGACCTGACCGTCGGCGATCTCGCGCTCCAGCACCTGCTGGATCTGGCGCCACAGGGCGACGCCGGCGCCCCGGCGGCGGTCGATACCGTCATCCATCGCGTCTTCTCCCCAGCCGGATCAGGGCCTTGCCGTCACCGAAGTTTCACCGCACGCCCCCTTGCCGGGGTCGGTCGCGGCGGAGTATAAAGGGCTCAGATATAGACGTCTAGACAAATTTTTTCCTTGTCGAGGTGGACGATGACGACGGACGACGTGGCGGCCCGGCAGCGGTGGATGGGGGTTCTGGCCCGCACGCCCCTGCCCCGCCTGGAAGAGGCCTTCGCCGCCCTGCCGGCGCCCCCGGCCTACGAGCCGCTGCGCCGGCCGGAGATCGGCTCCGCCCTGGTGCGGGCGCGTGCCGGCGGGTCGGGACAGCGCTTCAACATGGGCGAGATGACCGTCACCCGTTGCTCGGTCCGCACCTCCGACGGCATGGTCGGCCACGCCTATGTCGCCGGCCGCTCGCGCCGCAAGGCGGAGCTGGCGGCGGTGTTCGACGCCCTGCTGCAGACGCCGCGCCTGCACCGCCAGTTGCTGCGCGACCTGATCGAGCCGCAGGCCGAGGCGCTGGCCGCCGCCCGCGCCGCCACGGTGGCCGAGGCCGCCGCCACGCGGGTGGAGTTCTTCACCATGGTGCGCGGGGAGGATTGACCATGACCGCCGCTGCCGACCTCCGCCCCGGCCTCGCCGACCCGGTGCTCGACGGACAGGCCGTGTTCCGCACGGTGCTGAAGGCGCTGTCGTTCCCCGGCCGCATCCAGCCGCTGCCCGTCGCCCTGACGCCGCCCGCCCCGCTCACCCCGGCCGCCGCCGCCGTGCTGCTGGCGTTGGCCGACCTGGAGACGGCGGTGTGGCTCGACCCGGCGCTGGATACCCCGGCCGTGCGCGGCTGGCTGCGCTTCCACGCCGGTTGTCCCATCGTCGAGGCGCGCGGGCAGGCGGCCTTCGCCGTCATCCCCGCCGACGGCGAGATGGAGGGTTTCGCCCTCGGCACGCCGGAGTTCCCGGAAACCGCCGCCACCGTCATCGTGCAGGTGGCGGCGCTGACCGAGGGCGCCGGCCCCACCCTCACCGGCCCCGGCATCGCCGAGACCGCCCGCCTCACCGCCCCCGGCCTGTCGCCGGCGTTCTGGCCGGCCCTTGTCGCCAACGGCGCCCTGTTCCCGCAGGGGATCGACGTCATCCTGGCGGCGCCGGACCGCATCGCGGGGCTGCCGCGCACCACCCGCATCACGGAGTGACGCCATGTACGTTGCCGTCAAGGGCGGCGAACGCGCCATCGACAACGCCCACCGCCTGCTCGACCACGAGCGGCGGGGCGATACGGCGGTGCCCGACCTCAGCCTTGCCCAGATCAAGGAACAGATGACGCTGGCAGTCGACCGCGTCATGACCGAAGGCTCGCTCTACGACCGCGACCTCGCGGCGCTGGCCATCAAGCAGGCGCGCGGGGATTTGATGGAGGCGATCTTCCTCCTGCGCGCCTATCGCACCACCCTGCCCCGGCTGGCGGTCAGCGAGCCCGTCGACACCGCCCGCATGACGGTGCGCCGCCGCATCTCGGCCACCTTCAAGGACTTGCCGGGCGGGCAGGTGCTCGGCCCCACCTTCGACTACACCCACCGCCTGCTCGACTTCCGGCTGGCGGCGGAGGCGGACGAGCCGCCGCCGGCACCCGTCCGCGGGGAGCCGCGCCAGGACGAGACGGTGCCGCGCGTCACCGACCTGCTCAACCACGAAGGGCTGATCGAGCGCGAAGTGCCGGCCGATCACGCGCCGGTCGGCGACATCACCCGCGAGCCGCTCACCTTCCCCGCCGGCCGCGACGTCCGCTTGCAGACCCTGGCGCGCGGCGACGAGGGCTGGCTGCTCGGCCTCGCCTATTCCACCCAGCGCGGCTATGGCAAGACCCACCCCTTCGCCGGCGAGATCCGCATGGGCGAAGTGGCGGTGGAGATCGTGCCGGAGGAACTGGGCTTCGCCATCGACATCGGAGACGTCACCGTCACCGAATGCCAGATGATCAACCAGTTCAAGGGATCAAAGGCCGCCCCGCCGCAATTCACCCGCGGTTACGGCCTCACCTTCGGCCACGGCGAGCGCAAGGCCATGGCCATGGCGCTGGTCGACCGCAGCTTGCGGGCGGAGGAACTGGGGGAGGATTTGGTGGCGCCGGCCCAGGACCAGGAATTCGTCCTCTCCCACTGCGACAACGTGGAAGCGTCCGGCTTCGTGCAGCACCTGAAGCTGCCCCACTACGTCGATTTCCAGGGTGAGCTGGTCACCGTGCGGGCCATGCGCCAGGACCACGACAAGCGACGGGAGGCTGCCGATGCGGCCGAGTGACGACACCCTGGCGGGCTACAACTTCGCCTACCTGGACGAACAGACCAAGCGCATGATCCGCCGCGCCATCCTGAAGGCGGTGGCCATCCCCGGCTATCAGGTGCCGTTTGCGGGGCGCGAGATGCCCCTGCCCTACGGCTGGGGCACCGGCGGCATCCAGGTGACGGCGGCGGTCATCGGGCCGGACGACACGCTCAAGGTCATCGACCAGGGCGCCGACGACACCACCAACGCCGTCTCCATCCGCCGCTTCTTCGCCACCGTCGCCAATGTGGCGACGACGGAGAAGACCACGGAGGCGACCGTCATCCAGACCCGCCACCGCATCCCGGAAAAGCCGCTGACCGAGGATCAGATCCTGGTCTATCAGGTGCCCATCCCCGAGCCGCTGCGCTGGATGGAGGCGCGCGAGACCGAAACGCGCAAGATGCACGCCCTGGAAGACTACGGCGTCATGCACGTCAAGCTGTACGAGGATATCGCCCACCTCGGCCGCATCGCCACCTCCTACGACTACCCGGTGAAGGTGAACGGCCGCTACGTCATGGCGCCCTCGCCCATCCCCAAGTTCGACAACCCCAAGATGGACCGCATGCCGGCGCTTCAGCTGTTCGGCGCCGGGCGGGAGAAGCGCATCTACGCCGTGCCGCCCTACACCCGCGTCGAAAGCCTGGATTTCGAGGACCATCCGTTCGAGGTGCAGACCTGGGACCACGCCTGCGCCTTGTGCGGGTCCACCGAAAGCTATCTCGACGAGGTGGTCATGGACGACCAGGGTGGACGCATGTTCGTCTGCTCCGACACCGACTTCTGCGGCGAGCGCCAGGCCGCCCAGGCCCGGGAGGCCGCGGAATGATGCCGTTCGATCTGAACACGGAGCGCCCCCTGCTGCGCGTCGACGGTCTCGCCCGCCATTACGGCGACCGCATCGGCTGCACCGACGTCTCCTTCGACCTGTGGCCGGGCGAGGTGCTGGGCATCGTCGGCGAGTCCGGCTCCGGCAAGACGACGCTGCTCAACACCCTGTCGGCGCGGCTGGAGCCCACCGCCGGTCGCATCGAATACCGCACCCGCGACGGCGAGGTGGTGGACGTCTACGGCCTGTCGGAGCCGCGCCGCCGGCTGCTCATGCGTACCGAATGGGGCATCGTCCACCAGAACCCGCGCGACGGCCTGCGCATGGCCGTTTCCGCCGGCGCCAACATCGGCGAGCGGCTGATGGCGGTCGGCGCCCGCCATTACGGCGGCATCCGCGCCCAGGCCATCGACTGGATGGGCCGCGTCGAGATCAAGGAGGAGCGCGTCGATGACCTGCCGCGCACCTTCTCCGGCGGCATGCAGCAGCGTCTGCAGATCGCCCGCAACCTCGTCACCGGCCCGCGTCTGGTGTTCATGGACGAGCCGACCGGCGGCCTTGATGTCTCGGTCCAGGCCCGGCTGCTCGACCTCCTGCGCACGCTGGTCGGGCAGATGGGGCTGTCGGTGGTGCTGGTCACCCACGACCTGGCCGTCGCCCGCCTGCTCGCCCACCGGCTGATGGTGATGAAGGACGGGCGGGTGGTGGAACAGGGCCTGACCGACCAGGTGCTGGACGATCCCCACCACCCCTATACCCAGTTGCTCGTCTCGTCCGTGCTGCAGGTCTGAGGAACCCCGCCATGACCCCCACCCCCATCATCGACGTGCGCGATCTCGGCAAGGATTTCGTGCTGCACACCCAGGGCGGCGTCCGCATCCCGGTGTTCTCCGGCCTGTCGCTGACGGTCGCCGCCGGCGAGTGCGTCGGCCTGCACGGGCCGTCGGGCACCGGCAAGTCCACCCTGCTGCGCTCCCTTTACGCCAACTACAAGCCCGACACCGGATCGGTGCTGGTGCGCCACGGCGACCGCATCGTCGACATGGCGACGGCCGAGCCGCGCGACGTGCTGGCGGTGCGCAAGCATACCCTCGGCTACGTCAGCCAGTTCCTGCGCGTCATCCCGCGCGTGCCGGCGCTGGACGTGGTGGCGGAGCCGCTGAAGCTGCTCGGCACCGACGAGACGGCGGCGCGGGAGAAGGCCGCCGGCCTGCTCGCCCGCCTGCGCATCCCGGAACGGCTGTGGCACCTCGCGCCGGCCACCTTCTCGGGCGGCGAGCAGCAGCGAGTCAACATCGCCCGCGGCTTCGTCGTCGACTATCCGGCCCTGCTGCTGGACGAGCCGACGGCATCGCTCGACGCCGCCAACCGCGACACGGTGGTGGCCCTCATTCAGGAAGCCAAGGCGCGCGGCTGCGCCGTGGTCGGCATCTTCCACGACGCCGACGTGCGCAGCCGCGTCTGCGACACTCTGTTCGAGATCGAAGGATATCGTCATGCCGCGTGATCCGCAGAACGGGACCAGCAAGACCATGAGCCAGGAGATGATCCTCACCAACGCCCGCGTGGTCTGCCGCGACCGGGTGATCGACGGCGGCACGGTGGTGGTGCGCGACGGCCTGATCGCCGAGGTGGCGGAGGGCGCCTCCGCCCTGCCCGGCGCGCTCGACCTGAACGGCGACTACCTGCTGCCAGGCCTGATCGAGATGCACACCGACAACATGGAAAAGCACTTCGTGCCGCGCCCCGGCGTGCTGTGGCCGTCGCCGCTGGCGGCCGTGCTCGGCCATGACCTGCAGGTGGCGGGGGCCGGCATCACCACCGTGTTCGACGCCATCTCGGTCGGCGAGTATGCCGAGAAGGGGCCGCGCCGCAACATCCTGGCCCAGTCCTTCGCCGGGGTGAAGCACGCCCGCGCCGAGGGACTGACCCGCGCCGACCACTTCTTCCACATGCGCTGCGAAGTCTCCGACCCCTGCGTGGTGGAGATGTTCGAGCCCTACGCCGCCGATCCGCTGGTCAAGCTGGTGTCGGTGATGGACCACACCCCCGGCCAGCGCCAGTGGACCGACGTATCCAAGTTCGTGCAGTACAACAAGGGCGAGAACTGGAGCGAGCAGGAACTGGCCGACAAGCTGGCCTTCCTGCGCGACGTGCAGGACAAGTACGCCATCCGCCATCGCCGCATCATCGTCGACCTGTGCCGCACCCACGGCATCCCGCTCGCCAGCCACGACGACGCGACGGAGGAGCATGTGGCCGAGGCGGTGGCCGACGGCGTGGTGATCGCCGAATTCCCCATCACCATGACCGCCGCAGTCAAGGCGCGCGAGGCCGGCCTCAAGACCGTGATGGGCGCTCCCAACGTGGTGCGCGGCGGCTCGCACTCCGGCAACATGTCGGCGGTGGACTGCGCCCGCGAAGGCCAGCTGGACGGGCTTTCCAGCGACTATGTGCCATCCTCGCTGCTGTTCGCCGCGTTCGTCATGATGGAAACCCTCGCCATGCCGCTGAACGAGGCCATTGCCAAGGTCTCGGCCAACGTCGCCGACATGGTGGGGCTCACCGACCGCGGCCGCATCGCGCCGGGCCTGCGCGCCGATCTGGTGCGCGTCACCCATACGGAGCATACTCCGGTGGTCCGCGAGGTCTGGGTCACCGGCAAACGGGTCTGTTGATGCAGCACACCGATCTTTCCGCCCACCGTTACGCCCTCTATTTCGCGCCGTCGCCCGACGAGCCGATGGCGCAGATCGCGCGCCGCTGGCTCGGCCGCGACTGCCGCACGGGGGCGGCGGTGGAGCAGCCGCGCATCGACGGCATCAGCCCGGCGCGGCTGCGGGAGATCACGGCCGATGCCCGCCGCTACGGCTTCCATGCGACGCTGAAGGCGCCCTTCCGGCTGGCGGAAGGGCGCGACCCCACCGACCTGCGCCGGGCGCTGCGGGAATTCACCCTGGTGCGCCAGCCCTTCACGGTGCCGAGCCTGGTGCTGACCGCCGGGCTCGGCTTCCCCGCCCTGGTGCCGGAAGAACCCTGCCCGGCGCTGGACCGCCTGGCCGCCGACTGCGTGCGCGCCTTCGACCTGTTCCGCGCCGCCCCGACGGCGGAGGACATCGCCCGCCGCACCCGCGCCGGCACCCTCAGCCCGCGCCAGCGCGACCACCTGGAGCACTGGGGCTATCCCTATGTGTTCGAGGATTTCCGCTTCCACATGACCCTCGGCGGCCCCCTGCCCGACGAGGACGAGCGCCATGCGGTGATGGCCGCCCTGGCCGATGCCTTCCGCGACTGCCTGGGCAAGCCGCTGCACGTCACCGCCGTGTGCCTGTTCATCGAGCCGGAGCCGGGGGCCGATTTCCGCCTGTTCTGCCGCGACAAGTTCGGCTGAACCGGCGGCCCCCTCCCATTTCCCTTCTCTCATATACCATTTCACGGCGTGCCGCTGGGCGTCCCGGCGCTATTGTGCGACTATCCGATGAGGTAATCCGAACGCGCCACCGCCCCGATCGCAGGGGAGAGGGCGGCGCCTGCTGCATACGGGACGGGGGAAGATGAAGACGCTCCGCATCATGACACGGTTCTGGCTGATCGTTGCCACGGTGGCGGTCGGCATGACGCTGCTGATGGCCTATGGTCTGTGGCAGCTGCGTAGCTCTTTGGTGGAGCAGGAGACCAACTCTCTGCGTCAGGTCACCCAAGCCGCCAACTCGCTGGTGAAAGATTACATCGCCCGCGGCAAGGCCGGCGAGATGACCCCTGATGCCGCGCGGGAGCAGGCACTGAAGGCACTGGCCACCTACCGGTTCGGCGATGACGGCTATTTCTTTGCCTTCGACCGCCAGGGCGTCTTCCGCATGCATCCGCTGCGGGCGGACATGGTCGGCAAGGACATGATCGGCCTGAAGGATCCCGACGGTGTGTTCATCGTGCGCGAGATGCTGACGGCCATCGACAAGTCTGGCGAAGCGGTCGTCAACTATATCTGGCCGAAGCCCAGCATCAATGCCAACGCGCCCAAGATCGGATATGCCATCGAGGTACCGGAGTGGAAGCTGGTTATCGGCACCGGCATCTACGTCGACACCATCGATCAGAAATTCTGGTCCGCTGCCGGTCCTTATCTGGTCATCGCGCTGCTGATGCTTGGTCTGGTGGTCGCCATCGCCCTATGGATCAGCAAATCGATCACCCGCCCCATCAGCGACCTGACCGGCGGCATGCGGGCGCTGGCCGACGGAGATCGGGCGATCACCATCAACCATGCCGCTGAGACCAATGAACTTGGCGACCTCGCCCGCGCGCTCCAGGTGTTCAAGGATGCCGCCATCGAGCAGGATCGCCACACCGCCGCCCGTCAGGCCGAAGCCGAACAGAAGCTGGCCCGCCAGGAACAGGTGGAAAAGCTGACCGCCCGCTTCGACCAGACCATCATCCGCCTGATGGGCACGGTGGAAACCTCCATCGAAAGCCTGCGCTCGGCGGCCGGCAGCCTGGATGCCGGCGCGGCCCATACCGCCGAACGCTCGGTCCGCGTTGCCACGGCCTCGGAACAGGCGTCGGCCAATGTGCAGACGGTGGCGACGGCGGCCGAGGAACTGTCGGCGTCGATCCAGGAAATCACCCGCCAGGTGTCGCGCTCGTCGCAGATCGCCGCCGAGGCGGTGGAGGAAGCCCGCCGCACCGACGGCATCGTCCGTGGTCTGGCGGAGGCCGCCGGCAAGATCGGCGAGGTGGTGAAGCTCATCACCGACATCGCCGAGCAGACCAACCTTCTGGCTCTCAACGCCACCATCGAGGCGGCGCGGGCCGGTGAGGCCGGCAAGGGCTTCGCGGTCGTCGCCAACGAGGTCAAGAGCCTCGCCAACCAGACGGCGCGGGCGACGGACGAGATCGCCGGTCAGATCGGCGCCGTGCAGCAGACCACCAACGAAGCGGTCAAGGCCATCGAAGGCAT
>JAEWWF010000368.1 GCA_023396465.1 Pseudomonadota bacterium | reverse complement strand
GGAGTGGGATGGCCGCTGGCGGTGGCCGCCGGTGGACCAGCCGGGCTACAGCCTCGGCGCGGTGGGCGAGGCGGGCCTCGCCGCCATCCCCCCGGCAGCACGCCAGGGAGTGCCCGCCGTGGTGGTGGAAGCCCTGCCGGCGCTGCGGCGGGAGGGTGTGCTGATGGCGGTGCCACCGCTGGGGTGGGGGGATGATGCTTCTTTGCCGGCTTTCCCGCGCCCGAGGTTTGCCCCGCGCGTTGCCATGACGTATCTTGGCGGCGGCAGCTTGCGCGGCTTGCGCCGTCACCTATGTATGCAGGTGTGAGATTGACCGTGCGGCGGCTCGCGTTTCGGGTGAATCGGCGGCCGCGCGTCTTGAGTGGAAGGGTCTGGACTTGAACTTCAGCAAAAACGTTCTTCTGTGGGTGATCATCGCCGTCCTGCTGGTGGCGCTGTTCAACCTGTTTCAGACGTCTTCCCCGCGCGGCACGCAGGCGCCCGTGGCGTATTCCGACTTCATGGACTACGTCGAACGCAACGAGGTGCGCGACGTCACCATCCAGGGCAACCAGCTCAGCGGCCACTACCAGGATGGGCGGCAGTTCTCCACCTACGTTCCGCCGCAGACCGGCGACCTGGTCTCGACCATGCGGGAACACGGCGTGCGCGTGAACGCCATGCCGTCGGAAGACAACGTGCCGACCTTCTGGGGCATCCTCATCAGCTGGTTCCCCATGCTGCTGCTGATCGCCGTGTGGATCTTCTTCATGCGGCAGATGCAGGGCGGCGGCGGCAAGGCCATGGGCTTCGGCAAGTCCAAGGCGAAGCTGCTGACGGAAAAGTCGGGCCGCGTCACCTTCGACGACGTCGCCGGCATCGACGAAGCCAAGCAGGAGCTTGAGGAAATCGTCGAATACCTGCGCGACCCGCAGAAGTTCCAGCGCCTGGGCGGCAAGATTCCGAAGGGCGTGCTGCTGGTCGGCCCGCCGGGCACCGGCAAGACCCTGCTGGCGCGCTCCATCGCCGGCGAAGCCAACGTGCCGTTCTTCACCATCTCGGGCTCCGACTTCGTCGAGATGTTCGTGGGCGTCGGCGCCAGCCGCGTGCGCGACATGTTCGAGCAGGGCAAGAAGAACGCCCCCTGCATCATCTTCATCGACGAAATCGACGCCGTCGGCCGCCACCGTGGTGCCGGCCTGGGCGGCGGCAACGACGAGCGCGAGCAGACCCTGAACCAGCTGCTGGTGGAGATGGACGGCTTCGAGGCGAACGAGGGCATCATCCTCATCGCCGCCACCAACCGTCCCGACGTGCTGGACCCGGCGCTGCTGCGTCCCGGCCGCTTCGACCGTCAGGTGGTGGTGCCGAACCCGGACGTGCTCGGCCGCGAGAAGATCCTCAAGGTCCACACCCGCAAGACCCCGCTGGCGCCCGACGTGGACATCCGCATCATCGCCCGCGGCACCCCCGGCTTCTCCGGCGCCGACCTCGCCAATCTGGTGAACGAGGCCGCCCTGATGGCCGCCCGCAAGGGCAAGCGCGTGGTGACCCAGAGCGACTTCGAAGAGGCCAAGGACAAGGTCATCATGGGCGCCGAGCGCCGCTCCATGGTCATGACCGAGGACGAGAAGCGCCTGACCGCCTATCACGAGGGCGGCCACGCCCTGGTGACCCTGAACTGCCCCGAGTACGACCCCATCCACAAGGCCACCATCATCCCGCGCGGCCGTGCGCTGGGCCTGGTGCAGAGCCTGCCGGAGCGGGACCGCATGTCGCACTCGCGCGAGTACCTGGAAGCCTTCCTCGCCATCGCCATGGGCGGCCGCATCGCGGAAGAAGTGGTGTTCGGCAAGGAAAAGGTGACCACCGGCGCCTCGCAGGACATCAAGATGGCCACCGACCGCGCCCGCCGCATGGTCACCGAGTGGGGCTTCTCCGAGAAGCTCGGCCCGCTGGCCTATGGCGAGCCGGAGGGTGAGGTGTTCCTCGGCCATTCCGTCACCACGCACAAGAACATGTCCGAATCGACCGCCCAGATGGTCGACCAGGAGGTGCGCCGCATCGTCGACTCCGGCTACCAGCGCGCCCACACCATCATCACCGAACAGCGGGACAAGTTGGAAGCCATCGCCCAGGCCCTGCTGGAGTACGAGACCCTGAGCGGCGAGGAACTGCGCACCATCTTCTCCGGCGGCACCATCCGCCGCGACGAGGACGTGGGCGGCAGCGCCCCGCAGCCTGCCGCCGGCCGTCGGTCCTCGGTGCCGGTCGCCGGCAAGGATGTCGGCGGCGCCATGGGCCCCGGCCCGGAACCGCAGCCGGGAACCTGATGCCGGTGCAGGGCTCCGTTACCAACCGCCTTGAGGAAAGCCCCGCCCTGCCGCGGGGCTTTTCCCTTTCGCCGTCGCCGTCGCCCACCGGGTCCGCCGTGGCCGGGGACGGCGCCGATATCGGCCGCCGCCTCTACCTCGCCCCCGTCGGTCTGGTCACCGGCACCGCCGCTCGCGCCCTGGTCGCCGCCGGGCGCGGCCGACCGCTGGCCGGGCGGGCGGAGCTGGCCTTCGGGCTGGTGGCGGTGCTGCTGCGCCGGCCGCAGGGCGGCGCCACCGTCACCCTGTGCGACGAGCCGACGCTGACCGCCTGGGCCGCCGAGGCGGGGCCGGATGTGGCGGCCCATGTCGCCGCCGGGCTGGAACGCCTGTCGGCGCCGCGTCCGCCCTTCGCCGGGCTGGCCATGGACCGGCCGCACGTCATGGGCATCCTCAACGTCACGCCCGACAGCTTCTCCGACGGCGGCGACCGCTTCGCCGCCGGCACCGCCATCGTCGACGGCTTGGCGATGCTGGAGGCGGGGGCGACCATCCTCGACGTTGGCGGCGAGTCCACCCGCCCCGGCTCGCGGGCGGTGCCGCCGGACGAGGAAATCCGCCGCGTCGTGCCGGTGGTGCGGGCGCTGGCGGAGCGCGGC
>JAEWWF010000296.1 GCA_023396465.1 Pseudomonadota bacterium | reverse complement strand
CAGCATGACCGCGCACCGAGACGATCCTCCGGCCCGAGAGGGCGAGACCACGTCGTGGGAAGCGGAATGGGCCGCCCACAAGGCCGTCAACGCGGCGGAGCGGCGAAAGCGCGGCCCCATCCTGCGTTGCATGGCGCGTGGCTTCCGCCTGCGCTGCCCGCGCTGCGGCGAAGGCAAGGTCTTGCGCAGCTTCCTTGAGCCCAACCCGGCCTGCGCCTGCTGCGGCGAGGATTACAGCGCCATCCGCACCGACGACTTCGCCCCCTGGCTCGGCATCCTGGTGATCGGCCATGTGCTGGTGCCGCTGGCGATCCTGGTCGAGACCCTGTTCCAGCCGTCGCTGACCGTCCACCTGATCCTCTGGACCCTGGTCGGGCTGGAACTGGTGCTGCTGTTCCTGCCGCGCGCCAAGGGCATGGCGCTCGGCCTCATGTGGTCCCTCAACCTGCGCGGCGACGAGCACCAGCATTGACCGACGACGACGAGAGCCCCGCCAGCGATCCGAACGGCAAGCTGGTCCGTACCAAGATGCGGTGGGCGGAGGAGGGCCGGGCGCTGACCGGCGCCGCCGCCGATCCCGCCCGGCAGCGGCTGCCGCCGGGGCAGCGGCTGGTGGGGCGGTTGCCACGGCTCGACCTCGGCATGGTGCCGCAGATCGATACCGCCTCCTGGCGCCTGAGCGTCGGCGGCAGCGTGGAGACCCCGGTGACGTGGGACTGGAACACCTTCATGGCGCAGCCGCAGGTCGATACCGTCAGCGACATCCATTGCGTCACCACCTGGTCGCGCTACGATACCGCCTGGCAGGGGGTGACGGCGCGGCATCTGCTGTCGGTGGTGCGGCCGACGGCGACGGCGCGGGCGGTGATGCTGCGGTCCCACGATGGCTATTCCACCAACGTGCCGCTGGACGAGTTCGCCGCTGACGGCGTGCTGCTGGCCCACCGCCTGGATGGCGCGCCACTGCCATCCGACCACGGCGGCCCGGTGCGGGTGGTGGTGCCGAGGCTCTATTTCTGGAAGAGCGCCAAATGGCTGCGGCACATAGAAGTGATGGACGAGGACCGTCCGGGCTATTGGGAGCAGCGCGGCTACCACATGCACGGCGATCCGTGGACGGAGGAACGCTATGACTAGGTTTTTGACCGCCGCGGCGGTGGCCGTCGCCAGCCTGTTCGGCGGCGGCAGCGGGGTTCAGGCGGCCGACGGACAGGACGGGTCGGCCCACGCCTTCGCTTTCACCGCCATCGACGGCAGCCCGCTACCGCTGTCGCAATTTGTCGGCAAAGCGGTGCTGGTGGTCAATACCGCCAGCCAGTGCGGCTTCACGCCGCAGTACGAGCAGCTGCAAGCGGTGTGGCAACGCTACCGCGAGGGCGGACTGGTGGTGCTCGGCGTGCCGTCCAACGATTTCGGTGGTCAGGAGCCGGCCACCGAGGCCCAGATTCAAGACTTCTGCGAAACCACCTTCAGCGTCGACTTTCCGCTGACGGAAAAGACCGTGGTCGCCGGTGACGGCGCGCATCCCTTTTACCAGTGGGCGCGTGGCGAGCTGGGCATGGTGGCGGCGCCCAAGTGGAACTTCCACAAGTATTTGATCACCCCCGATGGCCGCCTCGTCGATTGGTTCTCCACCGTCACACGGCCCGACAGCGACAAAGTGATCGCCGCCATCGAGCGGGTACTGCCGAGACGTTGACCCGGTTTTCCGGCAGCGTCCGCCGCCGCCCCGCAAGTCCCTCCCAGGCCGCATCTTTTCTGCAAATGAGGCGTTGCCAAGCGATCGGGTGGTGGGTATAGTGCGCGCCTCTTCGGGGGATACCCCGGAGGCTGAGACGGTCGGAGCGTGGCGCAGCCTGGTAGCGCACTTGACTGGGGGTCAAGGGGTCGCAGGTTCGAATCCTGTCGCTCCGACCATTCTCTCCAAATCCAGGTCCGACAGGGCGCCCTCCGGGGCGCCCTTCGTCGTTATCGCCCGAGTGAGTCTCCACCATGACCGCCGCCGCGCTTTATGCCGCCATCACCCCGCACGGTTACGGCCATGGCGCCATCACCGTGGCGGTGCTGAACGCCCTCGCCAAGCTGCGGCCGACCCTGCGCCTCGCGGTGGTCGGGGGGCCTCCGGCCGAATGGATGGGGCAGCGCCTGCACCTGCCGCTTGCCTTGCACGACCGCCACATCGACGACCCCGGAATGGTCAATGCCGACAGCAATACCGTGCTGGCGGCGGACAGCCTGACCGTCTACCGCGCCCTGTTCGAGCGGTTCGAGGCGGCGGTGGCGGAGGAAATGGCGCGACAGCGATCGTTCCGGCCCGATGTGGTGGTCTCCAACATCGGCTTCGTGCCGCTGGAGGCGGCCCGCCGGCTCGGCATCCCCGCCGTCGCGCTGGCGCCCTTCCATTGGGGGCAGATCCTCGGCGCCTACTGCCAGGCGCCCGACATCCTGGATCGCCTGCAGGCGATCTATGCCGGCGCCGAGGCCTTCCTTCAGACCAGCCCGTTCGTTCCCATGCCGGACCTTGGCAATACCCTGCCGGTCGGCCCCATCTGCGCCACCGCCATGCCACGCCGGAGAGAGGTTCGGGCGGCGCTGGGGGTCGCAAACGAAGCGCCGGTCGCCCTCGTCGCCATGGGCGGGTTCGGCGGCACCTTGCCGGTGGCGGAGTGGCCGCGTTTCCCCGGGTGGACACTCATCACCTGCGGCCCCGATCAGGCCGGCCCACACCCGGATATGGTGCGCGGCGATGGGCTGCCGTTCAGTTTCACCGAACTGGTGGCCTCGGTTGACGTGGTGATCACCAAGCCGGGCTATGGCACCGTCACCGAAGCCGCCTGCGCCGGCACCGCAATTTTATACCGGATGCGCAACGACTGGCCCGAGACTCCCCACATGATGGGCTGGGCAGGTGCTCATGTTCCGGTCGCCGAAATGACGGACGCAGAGTATCAGGCCGGTGATTTCATTGACAAACTGCAAGCGTTGTTGCAGGTGCGGGGGCGATGCCCGGCCTCCCCGACGGGGGCGGCGGAGGCCGCCGCCGTGCTCGCCCGCTACCTGTGATCGGCGGACAGCGACAGACGCCCGAGCGGCGTCAGCTTGCACACCAGCCAGTCGGGCTTCAATGGGTTGGCGAACCACGGTTCCGCCACGCCTTTGTCCAGGCAGGCCTGAACCGTTTGCGCCGCCACCCGCCGCCCCTCGGCATCGAACAGCGGCAGTTTGCCGCCCGGCTGGTCAAGACCCCGCAGCAGCCAGGTCCGTTGCGCCGCGCTCAGGGGCACCGGAGTCGGCGCCTCCCCGGTGGGCCCGGCGTTGACCGTAGCGCCCTGTTCCCGCACTCTTTTCCCCCGGCCCATCGACAACGGTTCCCCTGCCTGATGACGTCGCGGTCAATCCTACGGATGAGAGGGAGGTGAGTCCATGTCCAGCCCGGTGATCCTTTACATGACCGCCGCCACCCACGACGAGGCCGCCCGCATCGGCCGGGCGTTGGTGGAGGAGCAACTCGCCGCCTGCGTCAACGTGCTGGCGCCCATGACCTCCCTCTACCGTTGGGAGGGAGCGGTTCAGCAGGAGCAGGAAGTCCCATTCCTGGCCAAAACCCGAGGGGAATTGGTGGAGGCGGTCATCGCCCGGGTGACGGCGCTGCACAGTTATGACTGCCCCTGCATCGTCGCCCTGCCGATCAGCGGCGGCAATCCGGCCTTCCTTCGGTGGGTTGAGGAACAGACAGAGAATCTTTCTTCTTCAGAAGGTTAGGGGTCTCTCCTCGGAACTGACATCAGAACAGCGCCGGCATCATCACCGTCACCGAAGCCTGGGCGGCGATGCCTTCGCCGCGGCCGGTGAAGCCGAGGCCCTCGGTGGTGGTGCCCTTGACGTTCACCCGTTCCGCCGCGATACCGAGGATTTCCGCCACCCGCAGGCGCATGGCGGCGCGGTGAGGCCCGACTTTCGGGCGTTCGCAGATGATCGTCACGTCCACATGCGCGATGCGCCCGCCGCGCCCCTCGGCCAGTCGGGCCGCGTGAGCCAGGAACAGGGTGGAGTCGGCGCCCTTCCAGCGGGCATCGCTGGGCGGGAAATGGCGGCCGATGTCGGCCGCGCCGATGGCGCCGAGCAGGGCGTCGGTGATGGCGTGCAGGGCGACATCGGCGTCGGAATGCCCTTCCAGTCGGCACCCGTGCGGCACCTTGACGCCACACAGCCATACCCCGTCGCCATCGGCGGCGAAACGGTGGACGTCGAAGCCGGTGCCGGTGCGCGGCTCCAGGGGCAAATCGAACAGGCGCTGGGCACGCGCCAGATCCTCGTTGGTGGTGACCTTGACGTTGGCCTCGGAGCCAGGGACGAGGACGACGCTGCCACCCGCCGCCTCCAGCACCGCCGCGTCGTCGGTCAGCACCTGGCCAGCGGCGGCCCGATGGGCGGCGAGGATATCGGCGAAGCGAAACCCCTGCGGCGTCTGCGCCCGCCACAGGCCGTCGCGCGGCACGGTGGCGATGATGCGGCCGGCCTCTCCGCGCTTCAGGGTATCAGCGACGGGCAGGGCAGGGATGGCGCCGGGATGATCGGCCAGGGCGGCGATCACCCGGTCGACCAGGCCCGCCTCCAGGAAGGGGCGGGCGCCATCATGGATGAGCACCAGGTCCGGCGACAGCACCGCCGCCGCCTCCAGACCGAGGCGCACGGACTCCTGCCGCTCCGCCCCGCCCGGCACCGGATCGGGCAGGCCGAGGCCGGCGGCGGCTTCGTCGTAAAGGCGGCGGTCGTCGGCATGGATGACCGTCAGCACCGCATCGACGGAGGGATGCGCCGCCAGTGCCGCCAGCGCGTGCCGCAGCAGCGGGCGACCGCCAAGACGGCGGTACTGCTTGGGCAGGCCCTCGCCCATGCGGGCGCCGCGACCCGCCGCCACCACCAGCGCCACCACCCGCACCATGCCGTTCCTCCTGCCATTGGCCAGCCGCGCGGCGGCTGGTCGTTCCGGCGCCGGAAGGTAGCAGCCAGGGGCCGTCGGCGCGATTGTTTTTCACCGGAGGCTGTGCCTATAGTCCGCGCATGACACAAGGGATTGTCTACGATCTGGGCGCGGCCGTGTCCCTGCTGCCCTTGGCGCTGGTGAACCGCCGCGTCACCGCCGGGCGTGACCGCCTCTTCTGGCTCGCCACCGCCCTGGCCGTGGCGGGTCCATCGGTGCATGCCTTGGGGCAGGTTTTCGGCCCCTGGCACACCGGCTTCGCGATGGCCATGTGGACGGCGGTTGCCGTCTCGGTTCTGACCTTCGCCGGCGTCGCGGCGGCGAGCCGCAGCGCTTGGCGTCTGGCGCCGCTGCTGGCGCCCTATTTGATCGCCCTTGGCCTGCTGGCGGCCATCTGGCGCACGGCGGTGGGTCCGCGCCTGTCGGCCCCCATTCCGCTGGGCTGGGTCGAGTTGCACATCGGTGTCTCCGTCGTCACTTACGGACTGCTCACCCTGGCGGCGGTGGCGGCCCTGGCCGCCTTCCTCCAGGAGCGGGCGCTGAAGCGCAAACAGCGCACGCCGCTGACCATGATGCTGCCCGCCGTGGCCGAGAGCGAGGGCTTGTCCGGCCGCCTGCTGGCGGCGTCGGAGGTGGTTCTCGGCGTCGGCATCCTCAGCGGCATGGCGGTGCAGTACCTGGAAACCGCCCGCCTGCTGGTGCTCGACCACAAGTCGCTGCTGGCGCTGCTGGCCTTCGCGCTGATCCTGGCGCTGCTGGCGTCGCGCCGTGTCTGGGGACTGCGGGGGCGGGCGGCGGCGCGCGGCATCCTGGTCGCCTATCTTCTGCTCACCCTTGCCTATCCGGGCGTCAAGTTCGTCACCGACGTGATTCTCGCTTAGGCAGCGCCGTCCACCGCTTAGGCAGGGTGGCCCGCGAAACGCCCTTGCAGCGGCGCGGCTGCCTACTTAGTATGCAGCCTGTGTTACAATCCTGATCCGGTCCCCCCCGCCGGAGGAGACGCATGACCTCCTTGTGTCCGCCCCTGCGGATCGGTCCGCTGGCGCTCGCCAACCCGGTGCTGCTCGCCCCCATGTCGGGGGTGACGGACCAGCCGTTTCGCCGGCTGGTGCGGCGGTTTGGCGCCGGGCTGGTGTTCTCCGAGATGATCGCCAGCGGCCAGATGGTGCGCGCCCACAGCGACACCCTGCGCATGTCCACCGCCTGCGACGAGGAATGGCCCATGGCCGTCCAACTGGCGGGCAACGAGCCGGAGATCATGGCCGAGGCGGCGCGCATGAACATCGACCGTGGCGCCGCGCTGATCGACATCAACATGGGCTGCCCGGTGAAGAAGGTGGTCAAGGGCTATGCCGGTTCCGCCCTCATGCGCGACGAGGGGCTGGCCGGCCGCATCATGGCGGCGGTGCGGGCGGCGGTGCCGGACACGGTGCCGGTGACGGTGAAGATGCGCCTGGGCTGGGACACCGACTGCCTGAACGCGCCGCGCCTTGCCCGCATCGCCGAGGACAGCGGCCTTGCCATGGTCACCGTCCACGGCCGCACCCGCCAGCAGATGTACACCGGAACCGCCGACTGGAGCGCCATCCGGGCGGTGACGGAAGCGGTGAGTCTGCCGGTGGTTGGCAACGGCGACATCGCCAGCGAGGCCGACGCCGCCGACATGCTGTGCCAGTCCGGCACCGTCGGCGTCATGATCGGCCGCGGCAGCCAGGGGCGGCCGTGGTTTCTCGGTCAGGTGGCGCATTACCTCGCCTCCGGCGAGCGCCGGCCCGACCCGCCCCTGGAGGAGCAGCGCGACGTGCTGCTGGAGCATCTGGAGGCGCTGCTGTCCCACTACGGCGCCCACAAGGGCCTGCGGGTCGCCCGCAAGCACATCGCCTGGTACACCTGCGGCCTGCCCGGCGGCAACGCTTTCCGCGAGCGCATCAATCGTCTGGAGGACGCCCCCGCCGTGCGGACCGAGATCACGTCCCTTTACGCCGCCGCCGCCGACCGCAAGGCGGCCGCCTGATGACCGGGTTCACCGTGCGCACATCCCTGCCTTCATCCTCCGCCCCCGACCCGGCGGCGGTGCTCAACACCCTGCCAACCGCCGTCATGGTGCTGGATGAGGGCGGCGTCATCCGCGAGGTCAATACCGCCTGCGAACACCTGTTCGAGTTGGGTTCCGGCCATCTGTGCGGCATGCCTTTGACCGATCTGCTGCCCGCCGATAGTCCGGTGGTCGGCCTCGTGCAACAGGTGAGCGCCGAAGCCTATGGCGTTGCCGAACATGGACTCACCCTTGACGGGCCGCGCACCGGGCCGCGCACGGTGACGGTGCAGGCGACCCCGATGGCGGAGCGGCGCGGCTGGGTGGTGCTGGCCCTGGTGGAACAGACGCTCGCCATCCGCATCGGCCAGCAGATGGGCCACCGCAACGCCGCCCGCTCGGTGACCGCCATGTCGGCGTTGCTGTGTCACGAGATCAAGAACCCGTTGTCGGGCATCCGGGGCGCCGCCCAGTTGCTGGAGCAGAGCACCGGCGAGGAGGACCGGGTCCTCACCCGCCTGATCATGGACGAGACCGACCGCATCGTGAAGCTGGTGGAGCGCATGGAGGTGTTCTCCGACACCCGCCCGCCGGTGCGCGAGCCGGTGAACATCCATCAGGTGATGGAACATGTGCGACGGCTGGCCGAGAGCGGCTTTGGCCGCCATGTGCGCTTCATCGAACATTACGATCCGTCGCTGCCGCCGGTGCCGGGGGATCGCGACCAGTTGATCCAGGTGTTCCTCAATCTGGTGAAGAACGCCGTCGAGGCGGCGCCCGAGCAAGGCGGCGAGGTGGTTCTGTCCACCGCCTACCAGCACGGCGTCCGCATCGCCGTGCCAGGCACCCGCACGCGCATGAACCTGCCGCTGGTGGTGTCGGTACAGGATAACGGCGACGGCATCCCCGATGACCTGCGGGCCCACCTGTTCGATCCCTTCGTCACCACCAAGCCCAAGGGTTCCGGCCTCGGCCTCGCGCTGGTGGCGAAGATCGTCAACGACCACGGCGGCATCATCGAATTCGACAGCCAGCCGCGCCGCACCGTCTTCAAGGTGATGCTCCCGATCATGCGGTCCGGGGGCCGAGAGAGAAAATCGCGATGACCACCTCCACCATTCTCGTGGCCGACGACGACCACGGCATCCGCACCGTCCTCAGCCAGGCCCTCGGCCGCGCCGGCTATGACGTCCGCACCACCGGCAATGCCGCCACCCTGTGGCGCTGGGTGTCGGACGGCGAGGGCGATCTGGTCGTCACCGACGTGGTGATGCCCGACGAAAGCGGCCTCGACCTCATCCCGCGCATCAAGAAGATCCGCCCCGACATGCGCATCATCGTGATGTCGGCGCAGAACACCCTGCTGACGGCGGTGAAGGCGACCGAACGCGGTGCCTTCGAGTACATGCCCAAGCCCTTCGACCTGACCGAGCTGGTCAACGTCGTCAAGCGCGCCCTCAGCCTGCCCAAGAGCACCGGCTCCCGCGCCGTGGCGGAGATCGAGGACGACGAACGGCTGCCGCTCATCGGCCGCTCGCCGGCCATGCAGGAAATCTACCGCACGCTGGCCCGGCTGATGAACACCGACCTGACGGTGATGATCAACGGCGAATCCGGCACCGGCAAGGAACTGGTG